>JBMTWK010000081.1:0-9545 GCA_049452395.1 Prochlorothrix sp.
CACCTCCTGAAAATGGTGTTTAGACACACTCTTATTACCCTTAGCTACCGTTTTCTGCTGAAATAGAATTTCTGACCACGTAAGCCGCTCTAACTCAGCAAAATTCCTAGAAATTTGTGTTTGCCACTCCTCCTCAGTCCAAGCACGCGGCTCCTGCCAAGACCACTCCCCCTCCACATCCGCGATCGTAGTACACCACGTTAAATGACAATCATTAGAGAACCCTGACTCAGTAGCCGTGTAAACAGACTTCGACTGATTCGGTACCCCATGTACTTTGACAACCTTAGACGGAATTTCAGGAATAGGGGCAATTTTGACTCTCTTCTTGCCCTCTCCCCCCATATCAACCCCAAGTCGCACAGCCTTATCTTGGCGTGACCTTTCCTTCTCTTCCTGCCGTTTTTTCCGTTTCTCAGACTTAGACAGCTTCCTGGTCATCGTACAAACCCGAATAATACTCGTGCATCGCAGCCAAAGAAATCACCTCAGATCCCCGCTCCATCGGCTTCAGATCTCCCCGTGCCTCCTTCCACGGCAACTCCCGGTGACTCAACTCACTCAAACTCTGACCACTTTTATGCTGGAATGCTTCTAGATCCTTATCGATCGAATCCCTCTGATTTTCCGTTAAAACCTCCACATCACCCGACCCAAACATCGCCTCATCCACCTTAAACTGACCCCAATGGACTTGATACAATGTAGGCACCACAGGACCATTTGCCCAGGCTTGAATCTCCTCTTCAAATAACGGCTCCTCATCCCACACCAACGACCAAGCCTGACAGTAATACACCAGCTTTTGCAGCTTCACCGCAGTCATTGGCCCAGCCTTAGCGCAAATATACTTTGCTACATCAATTGCCCGTGCCATTTCATCCTCCCAGCAATGTGCCGTAGACCTAGAATAACCCTCTCTTAACCCTAGCATATCTCCCACGAATGGTGTCATCCTAACTCTCCTTCAGGCAAAAGCTTGCCCTACTGCCCTAAACCTCGCCCTCAGCCTCAGGAACCTCCTCAGCCGCACTCCCTTCCCCCTCCTCTTCTATCTCCCCATCGCCCACTAGCTCCTCCTCCGGCACTACGACTAAATCCCGGACTGGGAAGCGATCGATCAACTGGGCCGCACGGGATGCATTGCGCTTCAACTCCCGGTCAATGTGGGGCACATAGGGCAATTGGTTGAGCAAATCCAAGACCCGCCGCAAAATCCGGACCACATCCCCCTCATCCAGGCTCGTATGGCTGCACAGCTCCCACCAAGAACAACCCAAGGCCCAAGCCTCCACCAGTCCCGTCAGTTCTAGCTCTAAGCAGGTGGGCAGATGGACCTGATAGCGGTGTTGGGCTTGCAGCAAATGGCGACGAATAGGACGCAGCCCCTCTAAGCTGTCTTCGACGGCATTGGGGACTCGGTAGCGGACCCAGAGGTCTGGGCGAGTGATGTCGCTGATGAGGGCGTGGCAGGCTGCGGCCAAGTGTTGGGGCGCTAGGTCATCGAGGAAGCCGGAACTAAAGGCAAGGCCAAGCCATAGCTCATTTTCGCCTCGGAAAGCAGCAATATTTTCACCGAGGGCGGTGGGTTCGGTTCCATCTACGCCGTTGAACTCCTGGAGGATATAGAGGAGGTTCAGAAACTGTTCCCAGTGGCGATGGGAGAAACTTTCAAATTTAGAGCGCCGATCGTCATATTCCGACTCTAAACGCTCTAAACGGCGGCGTTTCTTGCGCAGGTGGTTGTGACCTTGCCATCTGTGGACGGGGTGGTTTTCCAGCAGCGATCGGACCTCTGCCGTGCGTTCTAGCTGGGTTTGGACCTCCTCTGCGGTGCGGGCTGCGGCGGTCTCGCTGGGGCTTGCCCCTAGGTTGTGGCGCTGGACGGTGGCCTGTAATTGCTGCACCAAGGGGACAGTGCTGGGGTCGCCCTCTTGACATTGACCGGGGCGAATTTCGAGGTCGATCGGCGGTACGAGGTTATCAACGGTGGTGAGGCGGGGAACTTCGCCATGGAGCGCCACCACATCCAAGGTTGTGACCACCAGCCAGGTATTATCCCAACTGAGGCAAATGAGATAGGGGGACTGGTTGGGGCCGGGAGCCTTGCCCACGAGGACGGCGGGGAGGGGCTGGGGGTAGGGGACGTGTTTGCCCTGGAGGGTGAGCAGGGTTCCCGCAACGGCAAAGGCCAGGGCCAAGGTCATTTCCTTGGATTGGCGCTCTTCGGCTTGGTTTTGGAGCGTTCTGAGCAGTCGTTCCTCTTCCTTGAGGCGGCCCTTGAGTTTTTCGTAGCCATCAAACTGATCCCAGGGTACTGCGTCTAAATCGGCCCGCAGTTCCTCTACATCGGCGGCAACGGCTTGGAGGGCTTCGCGCTGGGGCTTGAGGGTGAGCATGGCCAAATAGCGGCCAAAACTGCGCTCAACGAGTTCCTGGGCTTCGGGGAGGGTGTGGGTTTGCAGGAGGTTGAGGACCATGCCGTAGCTGGGCGTAAACTGGCTGACGAGGGGGTCGGCCTTAGCGGTGGCGATTTGGGCAGCTTCTTTTACGCCTTGGAAGCGGCTCTGGACCGTGACGACGTAGCCTTGGGGGTCCATGCCGCGCCGTCCGGCCCGTCCGGCCATTTGGAGGAATTCTGAGGCGTTGAGCAGGCGGTGGCCGTCGTCGGTGCGCTTGGAGAGGACGGAAATGACGGTGGTGCGGGCGGGCATATTGATGCCTGCGGCGAGGGTTTCTGTGGCGAAGACGACTTTAACGAGTCCTTGCTGAAACAGTTCTTCCACCAGTCCTTTCCAGGCGGGGAGTAATCCGGCGTGGTGGGAGGCAATGCCGCGACAGAGGGCATCAATTTGGCTTTCCTTGGCGGCGGCGGCACTGTGGCTCAGGAAGACCTCCACTTGGGCGCGAATGCGGGCAAATTCCCCTGGATTGACGAGGGAGAGGTTGGCACACTCATCGACGGCCCGTTCGCAGCCTTTGCGGCTAAAGATAAAGTAAATGGCGGGGAGCATATCCCGATCGTAGAGCTGTTTGAGCACGAAGGGGAGGGTAGGGGTGGGGGGCTGGCGTTTGGAGTCCTTTGCGCCTTTGGCCTTTTTGAGGCGGGTTTTGAAGTTGGTATGGAGGTCGGTGTTTTGCTCGTTGAGGAGGGGGAAGAGGCCTTTATCGGTGCAGAAGCTAAATTGCAGGGGGACGGGGCGAAAGTCCGAGTAAACCAGGTCGGTGGGGCCGTGAACTTGGCTGAGCCAGTCGGTGAGTTGGTCGCTGTTGGCGATCGTGGCGGAGAGGGCGACCAATTGGATGCTGGGGGGGCAATAGATGATGGATTCTTCCCAGACGGTGCCCCTGGTGCGATCGTTCATGTAGTGGCACTCGTCCAAGACCACGGTTTCCACGCCAACGAGGGCGGGACTGACTTCGCCGATCGGGGTGCCGTAGAGCATGTTCCGGAAGATTTCCGTGGTCATCACGAGAATGGGGGCATCCCGGTTGAGGGAGAGGTCTCCGGTGAGGAGTCCCACCTGCTGGATGCCAAATTGCTCCCGAAAATCCCGCAGTTTTTGGTTGGAGAGGGCCTTGAGGGGGGTGGTGTAAAAAACTCGCTTGCCGTGGGCTAGGGCGCGATGAATGGCGTATTCTCCGATCAGGGTTTTCCCGGAGCCGGTGGGGGCGCAGACAACCACGGAACGGTTCTGATCTAGGGCGGCGATCGCCTGATGTTGGAAGTCGTCCAGGGGGAAGGGGAAAATGTGGTCCAGGGCGGGAGCAGCGACGGTCATCACACAAGCAGCGAAGGAATGAGGCGAGGAAAACATGGGGAAGGGCGATGGCTACGATCGCCGGATCGTTCTAGTATAGCGGGATCCTGGAATAGACACTGAATTACGGTTGAATTTTCTCTGGTTTTAGTCTCTCCTGGGATCGCCGACTTGCAGTCGGCCTTTTCTAGAGCGCATTGGGATCTGGGATCGCCGACTTGCAGTCAGCCTTTTCTAGAGCGTGTTGGGATCTGGGATCGCCGACTTGCAGTCGGCTTTTTCTAAAGCGTGTTGGGATCAATGCCCAATTCTCGCAATTTGGCAAAGGCGCGTTGGCGCTCCTGGGCTAGCTGGTCTCGCTCTTGGGAAATCTGGTCCCGCTCCTGGGCAAGTTGGTCCCGTTCTTGGGCCAGTTCAGTCGGATCCTTAAATTTTTCGCCGTTGGGATAGAAAATTTCTAGCTCTGACTCTCCCATCTCAAAGCGGATGCCCAACAGCGGGGAAGTCCAGGGTAATTGGAGGGCAACTAGGGGCTGAAAGGATTCTTCTGGTGTGCTCCGGGTGAGTCCCCAAAAGTTATTGGAGGCTGGATCATAGAAAAAAAGTTCTAAGACTCCATATTGGGTATAAAACTGCTGTTTTAGGAGCATTTCGCGGGCTGTGTTGCTGGGGGAGAGGATTTCAAAAACAACTTGGGGGGCAATGTTGTCCTCTTCCCATTGTTTGTAGCTGCCTCGATCGCCCGCTGGCCGTCCTAGGGCAACCAAGGCATCGGGCGCTTGGACGGGAGCCGGGGGCCGATCGACCTGCACTGGATACCAAAATAAGTCCCCGGCAACGAAGGCGGTTTTATCCTTGAGTAAATGCTGGAGATTACTGACGATTTTGACGATCCAGCGATATTGCAGCGTATTTTCAGCCATAGGTTTACCGTCGGATTCGGGATAGAGGACTTGGGGGTCTAGCCAAGCAGGATCCCAGGGTTTGGAAGGGGAGAGTTGGGTACTTTGGGCCGTTGTTTGAATCATAGTGAGGGATCTGTATAGGGATTTATATCTAGACAAAATCTAGACAAAATCTAGACAAAATTGACCGGGGCTTGACAGCCTGAATCTAGGGTATTTGTTGCCATGCTTGGAGGAGGGCGGCGCGGGTTTCGGCGCTGGGGGCGGGGCCGATCGGGCTGGGGGATTGGGCTTGGAAACCGGGAATGGCTTGGCTCCAGGGACTATTGGGGAGGGTGGTGAGATCGATCGTATCGTCTAGGGGGCGGAAGCCATAGGTGACAAAGTGCTGTTGTTGTGCGGATTCCTGGAGAAATTGGAGAAAAGCGCGGCCTGCTTGAATGGTGCGGCGAGAATTGCCGGGACGGAGCACTGCGCCCGTGACAACGGCTTCTAGGGTGGGATTGAGGGGATAGATTTGGTAGGCGGTACTTTGGCTGGTTTGGGCTTGGGACCAGCGGTAGAGGGCGATGCTTTCATAGACCAGGGCGAGATCGGCATTGTTTGCGCCCTGGGTAATGAATTGTTGCAGCAGGAGGTCGGTGGAGGGGGCGGGCTGATAGAGGGCTTTTTTGACCTGGGAGAGGAGGGTTTGGGCCTGGGGGGACTGGAAACTGCTGGGATTGAGGCTATCCTGGCCCAGGGACTGCTGGAGCCAAAGACTGAGGCTGAGTTGGCCACTGTTGGAGCGGCTGGGATCGGTGATGAGCAGGTCAAAGCTGCCCCAAGCGGGGGGACCACCAACGGCTTCCCAGCGCCGATCGGCTTCTAGCACGGTGCTTAAGCGCTGCCATTGGAATTGGCCTTGGGGAAAGAGCACTTGGCCCCGATCGGGCCATGCCACTGCGACGAGGCGGGTTTTGGCGATCGGCTGGGGTTCCGTTGCCCAAAGGGCGGGGCCGGAGGGGTTGTCTTGCTGCCAGCGTTGCTCTAACTCTGTAAGCAGTTGGTCGTCGGCGGGCATGAGCACTGTCGCCGTAAAATCATTCTGTCCCAAGCGATAGTTTTCTATCATGTCCTGGGAGCCTTGAATTTCAATTTTGAGGTCAATATCCCGATATTGCTGCTCAAATTGGGCCTCTAGGGCCATGAGTGGCTCTTTTAATTCACTCCCACTGACGACAATCAGGGTTTGGCGGAATCCAGGGATGGGAGCATAGGCAAGGGTGAGGGAAACTGCCGTAATGGCGAGGGAGCTTGCCCAACGTAAGGATTTTGGCATCGATCGCGGCATTGGGGTTTAATCCTTCTAGGAGGTGAGTAAATCAAGGTTTTTCTGGCACTGGGTCAGGGTTTCGCTGAGGGCACTGAGATGGGCGGTGTTGGTGGCATGGGTACTGCTGAGGTTTGATTGGTGCAGTTGGAGTTGTAACTGCTGCAAGACCTCCAGGGTTTCGAGGATGAGATTGGAGAGGCTAATGACTTGGGCTTGGCGCACGTCGTCTCCCTGCTGTGCTAACTCAATGTTGCGCTGGAGGGACTGAATTAGTTTTTGCCACTGTTTTTGAGCGTCGCCGCTGCACTGCTGACTTTGGGCTTGGGCCTGCTTGAGTTGCTGTTCTAGGGTTTTGATTGAGACTAATGTGTCTTTTTTACGGAGTTTACGGGCCATATCCTTGATTTTTTGCGGCAGATCCTGGGCCTGATCGCAAACCAGTTGTACGGCTACCAGTAAGTCAAGTTGGTGGGCTTCCGTCAGGCGATCGCCCGCTTCCTGGCGTAATCGCTCTGCTTGGGTTACTAAGTTGGCGGCTTGGGCCAAAACGGTTTGTAAATGGCTTTCTAGGGCTGGATCGCCGAGGTTAAGCTGCTCTGGCTCTTGGCTACGGCGCACGATCGCTCCGGCCCCGGCCACTCCCCCCGCTACGGGCAGGATCACGACGCTGGGCAACTGCAATCCTCGCACGCCCAACACTAAGACCAATCCCCCTAGGAGCATGGCTAGGGGGTAGTCGAGGGGGTTCACTCCCTTCAAAATTGGTGAGATTTTCACGGTTTTTGTCCTTTGGCATTGGAGCTAAGAGGATTATGGGTAAATCTAGGGGGATCCTTGCTAAATTCTCTTTGTGAAGAGGGCCGATTGCAAATCGGCGATCCCAGGGGTTGCTAGGTAGGCCGATTGCAAATCGGCCTACCTAGCAATTTTTTATAGATCGTTGGGATCGATGCCCAGTTCTCGTAATTTGGCGAAGGCCCGATCGCGTTCTTGGGTTGCTTGGTTCCGTTCTTGGACAAAATCAAGGGGATCTTTGAATTTTTCGCCGTTGAAGGGTTCTCCATCGGGATAAAAGACCTCTAGCTCTGTTTCTCCCATCTCAAAGCGAATGCCCAAGAGGGGGGAGGTCCAGGGCAGTTGTAGTTGCATCACGACTCGGAAAGACTCTTGGGGGGTACTCCGGATCAGTCCCCAGAAGTCTTTGGTTTCTGGATTGTAGAAAAAGGCTTCTAAAACGCCATATTTATCATAAAATTTCTGCTTTTCTAGCATTTCCTGGATTGTATTACTGGGGGAGAGCACTTCAAACACCACTTGGGGGGCGATGTTATCCTCCTGCCATTGTTTGTAGCTGCCCCGATCGCCCGCTGGCCGTCCCAGGACGACTAGAGCATCGGGCGCTACAGCCGGAGCGGGGGGCCGTTCTACCTCGATCGGATACCACAGTAAATCACCCGCTACAAAGGCAACTTGATCCCGTAATAAATGCTGAAGATTGCTGACTAGGCGTACAATCCAGCGATATTGCAGCGTATTTTCAGCCATGGGTTTGCCATCGGAGTCGGGGTATAGGAGACTTGGGGGATAGCTAGAAGAGACGGTTGCAGGGGGGGAAGGGGTGGCTATTGGAACCATCGGTTAGGATTCTCCAAAGATGGGCTAGGAATAGGCTAGTAATAGGTTAAGAAGAGTAAATGCTTTAATTAGCTAGAATTCTAGCTGTAAGTCAGCCATTAACTGGGCGATCGTCATGGGATCTCCCTTGCGGTAATAGCCGCCATTGAGATTGGCGATTTGTTCCAGGGCTGTGGGGTCAAATTCTCCTTCTTGGCCATAGCCGATCGTGAAGAAAGCAATGCGATCGTCACTGGAAAAGCCGGATTTCTGGAGTTCTTGGGCCAATTGCTCTAGGTTAATGCTGGAACCGGAGTCTTGACCATCGGTAAGGACTAAAACGGCGTTAATAGACTGACTATCGCGATTTTTCTGGAGCCAGTTTCGGGCTGTGAGCACTGCATCGTAGAGATAGGTTTCTCCATCGGCTTGGAGGGTGTTGATAAACTGAAAGCCGCGCTGTTGACCCTCTGGGCTTTGATCGACCAGCACGGGGTCTCGGATGAGGTTATCAAAGTCAATAAAGGCAATGCGATCGCGCTTGCCCAGTTGATTCATGTAGTTTTGGAGGGTATTTTGCACCGAAACCAGCTTATTGCCCTCGGCCATGGAGCCGGATGAATCCACCACCACCACCACTTGGGAGGGACGCTTGGCGACTTCTTCCCAGGCCGTGAGCATGGCTTCCACGACTTCAGGGGTTGCAGAACGGTAGGAATCATAGGTTGCCTGGGGATTAACCCCAAATTCGGCGCTAAATTTCGGACCAAGGGCCACTCCGGGGACTCCGGGCCGTAGACCGAGGTTTGTGGCGATCGTCTGAATCTCTGGCTGTTGCAAAAAGTCTAAGACCTGTTCCGCTGCTTCCCGCTCTGCGGGCGTGACCCAGGGCGCTTGAAACAGAATTCCCCGCATATTGGAGGTGTAGGTTGCCGGGGGGTAGATGGCCTGATAGCGGGGCTGACCGGGGGGGAGGGTGCTATTGGCTTCGATGACCAGGGATTCGTAGAAAGACCCGATCGAGGCCCAAAATGGACCATTCTGAACCATTGCCGTCCCTAAGGATGAGGTAGAAACGCCATAGCGGGTGATTTTGTTCTGAATCTTCTGGACTTCATTTTGGTAAGTCTGGACATCGGCGATCGTCAGGGCTTCTGGTGCTTTGCCGGAAACAGCCGCAAACTGCGCAATGAGGGTTTGGAGTCCCGAATTCGATCGGGTGGGAGCCGTATGGACAAAGTGGATGGGTTGGGGGGGAGCAGTGGGGTCTAAGTCCTGGTGAGTTTTGGCGGTAACCAAAGCTTGGTAGAGATTGGGGGTCTTGGCGACACTGGGGGCAAGATTTTCCGCTGCCATAAAGACCATGGGGCTAAAGGCGAGCAGCGGTGCATCGGCCACGGGAGGGACCAAGGTCTCGCCGGGAAAGATCTGGTTGAGGCGGTAGCGCAATTGTTCGTGGTAGACCTCCCCATCTAGGGAGATTAAGGTGGGTAATTCAGGCGCATCTGCCCCTAAAGTGCCGTTTTGGAACTGCTGCGCTGCATTGAAAATACTTTGGACGAGGTCACCACTGCCCTGCTCGTCACAGCTCAGATAAAAGGCTTCTCCGCTGGAGAGCTTGGGCTGGGTGGCATTAAACTGCTGGGCTGCTTGGGTGCAAAGTGGTCCGAGGGCGCTCCCAACCTGAAAGGTAAGTTCAAAGCCGGTGGCCCCGGAATTTGAGGCGTTGTCTCCTGGGAAGGGTTTGCTACAGGCTCCTGAAAACAGGGCTGTGCCTGCTAGCAATAGAGTGGCGGACTTTAATCTCAACAAGCCCATAGGAAAACGTCTCCAGTTTATGATTGGGGATCTATAGCAATCCTAGCTGCTCCTTGTCTCTCGTAGAGCGTCTCCCCTTATTCCCGGCGAGAAGGGGGAAATTGAAGAGCCGATTGCAAATCGGCCATCCCA
>JBMTWK010000082.1:0-9502 GCA_049452395.1 Prochlorothrix sp.
GTGGTTGTGGGATAGCCGGACCGGCTGTCCAGAGGCGAAAGTGGGATACACCCTGGGAATTTCTGCTGTACTAGGGGTGTGGCGGATCAAAAAATTCTAGGGGGCTGCTTGCTCCCCTGCGCCCACCGTGGGAGAAGGGGCTGGGGCTGGGGGCCGTTCGCAAAAATTCTGTCACATTCCGTTTTCATTCCAAATAAACCGCAAAGAAAGCGCTAGCATCATAGGGTGAGCAAGTTCAGTCGTCCCCTCCAGTCCCTTCAAGCCGGTCACTGGTTCAAGTTAATCTGTGGAGCCAGCTACCAGTACCTGCCAGCGGTGCAGCAGTTAGCCCAGGTCTATGCCTTGGCGGGTGCTGACTGTGTGGATGTGGCTGCGGATCCGGCGGTGGTTGCTGCGGCCAAGGCAGGCCTCGATCAGGTTGGGTTGCCCACCCGCGATCGCCCCTGGCTGATGGTTAGCCTCAACGACGGTGAAGATCCCCACTTCCGCAAAGCCCAGTTTGATCCCGCCACTTGCCCGCCGGACTGCGCCCGTCCCTGCGCCCAGATTTGCCCCGCCTCTGCTATTGTCCCGCCACCCCAGATTAACCAAGGGGTGATGGCCGATCGTTGCTATGGTTGCGGTCGCTGTTGGCCCGTGTGCCCCTACGATCGCATTGCTAGCCACTCCACCTTTGTGGATCCCGCCCAGCTTTTGCCCCAGCTTTTTGAATTGGGCATCGATGCCCTGGAAATCCATACCCAAGTTCATCACCGCCAAGCCTTTTTTGATCTGTGGCAGCGCCTCAAGCCCTGGATTGCCCGCCTCAAGCTTCTGGCCATCAGTTGCCCCAGTGCCCCCGGTGCCGTGGCCTATCTCTGGGATTTGTATGAGGCGATCGCGCCCCTCCCCTGTCCCCTGGTGTGGCAGGCAGACGGTCGCCCCATGAGTGGCGACATCGGACCGGGCACCACCCATGCCACCTTGGACTTTGCCCAGGCGCTGCTGGAGCATGGCCCCCCCGGTTATGTGCAAGTGGCGGGGGGCACCAATGCCTACACCGTGCCGAAGCTGCGGCAGTTGGGCCTGTTGCGTCCGCCGACGGCGGATCCGGTGCCCCTCCAGGGATCGGCGTGGGTTGCGGGGGCGGCCTATGGCAGCTATGCCCGCCGCTGGGTTGCGCCATTATTAGAGGAGATGGCGGTGAATCCGATCGGGCCGATCGATCCCCCCGATTCAGCACGATCGGCGAGTGCACCAGACAATTGGGGGAAAACCTGGGATAATAAAACAGGTGTACTACAGAGGCTTGCCACGCCCGCCCAGGATGCCATCGCCTTGGCATCGGAAGCTCCCCTGCCCCACCCCGATCCCAACGACCCCCTCCAGCAAGCCCTCGATCGGGCCAAGGAATTGGTGCTTCCCCTCAAGGATCCCCACTACCTCACGCCAGAACCTATTCCCTAGGGTTCACTGCTGTTTTCAGTCTGTATCTACCTGCTGGGTTCATTCTCTGAGCCTATCTCGCTTTTTGCCCGCCTTGCTTTTTAAGGTGACATTTAACCGCCTTCTTAGCTCACCGATTTTCTTGGTTCACCCACCCTTTTGGTTCACCCTGAATTTATGACTGCAAATTCTCCCCTTTCCCCCCAATCCGAGGCCATTCCCCCCAACCCCCACGTCATCGAACCCTTGAGCGGGCAAGGGGGGCCACGGGTGGAAGAGCGCCAGGTGGTGGATGATCTGGATCGACTGTTGGGAATTTTGCCCCCAGCGTTGGGGGAGCTACTGGCCCAGCATCCCCAGCGGGAGCAGTTGGTAGAGGTGGTACTGGACCTGGGGCGGCGACCAGAGGCGCGTTTTCCGGGAAAAGCGGAATATTTGGCGGAGGAGCCGATCGTTTCGGCGGATTTGCAGTACTGCGTCGATCGGGTGGGGCATTTTGGCGGCGATAATCGGGCCGGAATTGAGCGCACTTTGCACCGCATCAGTGCCCTGCGCAACCGTAAGGGCGAGGTCATTGGCTTGACCTGTCGGGTAGGGCGGGCCGTTTTTGGGACGATCGGGCTAATTCGGGATTTAGTCGAGACAGGCGGGTCTATTTTGATGCTGGGCCGACCGGGGGTGGGCAAAACGACGGCTTTACGGGAGATTGCGCGGGTTTTGGCCGATGATTTACTCAAGCGCGTGGTGATTATCGACACCTCCAACGAAATTGCCGGAGACGGGGATATTCCCCACCCCGCGATCGGGCGGGCACGGCGGATGCAGGTGGCCAAGCCGGAGTTTCAGCACCAAGTCATGATCGAGGCCGTGGAAAACCACATGCCAGAGGTGATCATTATTGATGAAATTGGCACGGAGTTGGAAGCTTTGGCGGCTCGGACGATCGCCGAGCGGGGGGTGCAGTTGGTGGGCACGGCCCACGGCAACCAAATCGAGAATTTAATCAAAAACCCGACCTTAGCGGACCTTATCGGCGGCATTCAATCCGTAACCCTAGGGGATGATGAAGCCCGCCGTCGCCGTAGCCAGAAAACTGTTTTAGAGCGAAAATCGCCCCCAACCTTTGAAATTGCGGTGGAAATGCTGGAGCGGCAGCGCTGGGTGGTCCATGGCTCCGTGGCGGATACGGTGGATGCCCTGCTGCGCAATCAGCGGCCCAATCCCCAGGTGCGCAGTGTGGGGGAGGATGGCCAGGTGCTGATCACCCAAAGCCAGGGGCCAAGTCCCCAGCCCCTAGGCTCTCTGTCGCCCAGTGAGGGCCGATCGGGGGGCCGATCGCGGGATCAGGCCACGCCACCGGCAACGGGCTTGGCGGGGGAAACCGAGGGTTGGCGAGGCAGTGGCCAAATGAAGCCCTTACCGCCCCAGTGGCAACGCGCAGGGTCGCGATCGACGGGGAATTTAGCCAATTTTACCCCCCGACCCTTGAATGCACGGGCTGATGGCGAGTCCTACGGTGAGTTAGAGGCCGATCGGCAGCAATTTGACCAACTTTTAGACCAATCGCTCCAGGATACGCCCCTAGACTCCTGGACAACCGGCGATCCCTTGGCCTACGGCGATGGGATTCCCCTCCATGTCTACCCCTACGCCATCAGTCGCCACCACCTAGAGCAGGCAATCCAAACCCTGCAACTGCCTGTGGTTTTGACCAAGGACATTGAAACCGCCGATGCCGTTCTTGCCCTGCGCTCCCATCTCAAGGGCCACTCCAAGCTGCGCCACCTTGCCCGGACCCGCCAGGTGCCCATCCATGTCATTAAGTCCAATACCCTGCCCCAGATGGTGCGGGGGCTGAAACGGTTGCTCAACCGGGAGGAGATGGGCAATGCTCCGGAGACGATCGAGGCGATTTTGGCCGCAACCAATAGCAATGATGAGCTAGAGGCGCTGGAAGAGGCTCGTTTGGCGGTGGAGCAGATTGTCTTGCCCAAGGGCCAGCCCGTGGAGTTGTTGCCCCGTCCGGCCAATATTCGCAAGATGCAGCACGAGCTAGTGGAGCATTATCGCCTCAAGGCCAACAGTTTTGGCGAGGAACCCAACCGCCGTTTACGGATTTATCCGGCCTAATTTGACGATAGTGACTCTATCAGGCAGATTCTAGATTTTCTGGTTCCCATGCTCTGCATGGGAACTCCTACCGGGCGCTCCAGCGCCCACTCCCTAAGCCAGTGCAGGTCACGCCCCAAGCGAAGAATCCTAGGACAAAGCGAGAAGGATTTCAGAAACCAAGGTCCAGCCGAGTCAATTGCCCCCAAAAGCCACCACGATCGCCCTCAAACAACCTCGTCCTCCTAAGGCCATCTCTGAGACTGCAACCCGGTCATACGCTCAATCTGCCCTCCTCTGGCCGCTTTTTCCCGGCTCAAACCCAGGTTAAGTCCAGATTAAGGTCAAATCCATCGTGAAATGGGGTAAAACCGTTCCCCCAGAGAGATGGGCAGGCCGTTGCAACAGTTCTGGGGGCTGACCGGGGCGGTAACAGTGGACGATGTTGAGGGTTGGGTCAATGAGCCAGCCCAGCCGCGCACCATTGTCGAGGTATTCCTCCAGCTTGGCTTGGAGTGGGGCCAAGTCATCACTGGGAGATTTAAGTTCTAGGACGAAATCCGGGCAAATGGGTGCAAATTTACGGCGTTGCTCAGGGGAGATGGCATCCCAGCGCGTTTTTTCAATCCAAGCAACATCAGGAGAGCGAATTGCACCATTGGGTAGGGTAAACCCGGCAGAGGAGTCAAAGACAATACCCAATTGTTGCTGACGGTTCCAGTGCCAGAGTTGTCCTAGCAAGTCCGCATTGCGGAATCCGGTTTCACTGCCAGCGGGAGTCATGGCGATGAGGTCTCCTTGGGCGGTGCGCTCAAGGTGCAGGCTGGGATTGCTGTGGCAGAGTTGCTCGAAGGCTTCATCGGTGAGTTGGAGGGTAGGGCGAAGGTTGAGGGCAATCATGGGGGCAGGGCATGGGGTTACTGCGGCATTTGGGGTTTTTGGGCGATGATAAAGACGGCTTTGCCGGGGGCAGGGAGCCAGTGGTGTTCGATCGTAAAGCCAACCCCCTTGAGATCGTCAAGAATCGCCTGTTCCTGAATGACTTGGAGCGGTGGGAAGAAGCCCAGCGCCTTGCCCAGGGGGACAAGAAATTTGAACCAAGGCATCGTATCGCCGAGGCAGGTTGTGCTACTGACGAAGAAACCGCCCGGTTTGAGCATTTGGTAGACCTTGGCGATCGCAGCGGCCCGATCGTCCAATAAATGCAAAATACTCAGGCCCAGCACCATATCCAAACTACCCTCGGTCACCGTGAGGTCTTCAAGGCTGGCCTGCTCAAAGCTAACGTTGGTAATGCCTTGATCCGCTGCTTTTTGGCGGGCAATGTCCAGCATGGCAGACGAAAAGTCGATCGCCCGAATTTGCTTAACATGGGGTGCATGAGTCAGGGCCGTGGAGCCAGTGCCACAGCCAAACTCCAGCAGTTCCATCTCCGGGTTCAAATAGCTTTGGGTAACTGCGAGTTTCTTCTGGTAAGCGGCTTCATCTTCGATCGGCATTTTGGCATAACGATCGGCGATTTTATCCCAAAATTTGACAGGTTGGACCATTTTCCTACTCCTGTTTTGTCGGTTTGCAGTGCATCGATCGATGGGGACCAATTGCTCATTACTATAGCAGCCCCGATGAGTTGGGTTATGCTGGTGTAGGTTGGCTGATGACCCGTGACGTTGCCTGTTTCCGATTTACTGAAGTTACGATCGTGCCTATACTCACCAGTCTTTCCCAGAGTCATTTGGCCCTGTTGGCTACCTGTCCCCGCAAATTCCAGCATATTTACCTCGATCGGGTCACCGTCCCGAAATCCTGGCACCAATACCAGCGAATACTCTGGGGAAATCAGTTTCACCAGTTAATGCAGCAGATGGAGTTGGGACTACCGATCGAGGGGTTTGCAGCAACCCAGCCGGAGTTATATCAGGGCATCTTGGCCCTGCGATCGGCGGCTCCCCAGGTGTTTCAAACGCCGGATCCCGCACGGGGGGAGTGGCGATCGAGTGAGCATCGCCGCAGTCTAGCGTTTACGGTGCCTAATGGGGATCCGGTGGGGCTGGTGGTGGTCTACGACTGGGTGCGAGGGGATCCCCAATCTGCGGAAATTCTGGACTGGAAAACCTATCGCCAGCCCCCCCAGGGAGAAAATCTCGCCCAAAGCTGGCAAACGCGGCTATACTGCTATGTTCTCGCGGAGACGAGTCAGTATGAGCCGGAGCAAATTCAGTTTACCTATTGGTTTATTGCCCCACCCCGATCGGGATCGGTCGGATCGGCAACATCGGTCGGACCGGTAGAATCGCTGGAATCGGCAACATCACCAGAGCCAGCAGACTCGGTAAAACCGGTAGAATTGGCAAAATTAGCGGCATCGCCAGAATCACAAGTCTCAGCAGTCCCGGCAGCCCCAGCAGGCAATCAGCAACCCCAGCCCCGATCGCTGTCCTTTGCCTACGATCGTGCCCAACATGAGGCAACCCAGCGGGATTTAAGCCAGTTAATCCAGAAATTTCAGACCTGGGCAGCAGCCTATCAAGGGCAAGGGCAACCGTTTCCCCAGGTGCCGGAGGGCGATCGGGCCTGTGAATTTTGTGGGTTTCAGCAGCGCTGCCAGCGGGGTTTAGAGGCAGCGGAGGTGTCCTTGGCTTGGGGCGATCCCAATCTGCCAGCGGTTCAGGCCCAGTTGCAGGAATTACTAAACATTGAGGATATACCCGCGATCGAACCCAATAACCTATAAAATCAATATAAATACTCGTAGGGACGGGTTTTTCACCAAGATTCTGCTAGATCACAGCTATTTATCCAAACCCGCCCTCTTCAGACAAGTTCTCCTAAGGGCAGTTTTTTTCACCAAAATCCTGCTGAATTGCGCTGATTACCCTAAACCCGATCTCTTGGTTAACGTCAGTTCGGCAGATGCTCCGTTGCCCCTCACCCCAAACCCTCTCCCCAAGGGAGAGGGGCTACAATCCTGATTCTGTAGTTTCTCCCCCTCGCTCGTGCTGGGAGAGGGGGCTGGGGGGTGAGGGGCCGTCGAACGTTTTTGCTTTTTCTTACAGTCTTTTGGACCGCTTGAGATGAGTTGAAAAAGATCGAACAACCAGGTGATGTTCCCCTAACTGAGTCCAACCGAGACTGGGGTGGTCGATCGCGACAGTTGCTGGGTCCGAAACTGGTGCAGATCGGCCAGCGCCCGATCGCGGTAGGCTCCGTAACGCTCCCGTTTATTGCGAATTCGCTGGGGAAGCTCCGGTAAAATACCAAAATTTGGCGGCATGGGCTGGAAAGTCTTGGGGGAAGCGCTGCTGATAAAGTCAAAGAGGGCACCGGACATAAGGGTGGGCGGCAAGGTGACGGGATCCAGCCCCAGGGCTAACCGGGCCGCATTGGTGCCCGCCAACCAACCCCCAGCCACAGCGGCGCTATAGCCCTCGGTCCCCACCAACTGACCACAGGCAAGGAGAGTTGGGCGCTTGTGGAACTGAAGGGTTGCCTGGAGCAGTTCCGGGGCATTAATAAAGGTATTACGGTGCATAACCCCCATGCGAACAAATTCCGCATTTTCTAGGCCCGGAATTAACCGAAAAACGCGCTTTTGCTCACCCCAGCGCAAATTGGTTTGGAATCCCACCATATTCCAGAGTTGACCGGCCTTATCTTCCTGGCGCAACTGCACCACCGCATAGGGCTTTTTGTCTTTGTTGGCGGGATCCTTAAAGTCGCCCAGCCGCGCATCAAAGAGACCCACGGGCTTGAGGGGACCGTAGCGCATGGTTTCTTCACCCCGACGGGCTAATTCTTCGATCGGCAAACAACCCTCAAAAAACTTGGCCGTTTCCCGCTCAAAATCCTTTAATTCCGCCTGCTCCGCCTGCTTCAGTTCCTGCCAAAAGTGGAGATATTGCTCGCGATCGAAGGGGCAGTTGAAATAGGCCGCCTCCCCCCGATCGTAGCGGGAAGCCAAAAAGGCAATCTCTGGGTTAATGCTTTCCCCCACGACGATCGGGCTAGCGGCATCGAAAAAACTACAGTATTCCTGGCCCGTAAACTGCTGTAAATCCTCGGTTAGGGCTGGACTGGTCAGCGGACCTGTGGCTAAGACCGTAATACCTTCCCTGGGAAGGGCGGGCACCTCTTCGCGCCGGAAGTCAATGCGGGGGTGTTGTTCTAGGGCCGTGGTCAGGTCTTGGCTAAAGATACCCCGATCGACGGCTAAAGCTCCCCCAGCGGGCACTGCATGGCGATCGGCCCGTTGTATAACGATCGATCCCAACTGGCGCAGCTCTTCGTGCAATAAACCGGCGGCGCGATCGGTGGCCATGGCCCCAAAGGAGTTGCTACAGACCAGTTCTGCCACCTGATCCGTATGGTGGGCCGGACTGAGCCGCTGGGGCCGCATTTCATAGAGCACCACCTCGACCCCCGCTTGGGCGATTTGCCATGCGGCTTCGGTGCCTGCAAGGCCCGCACCAATAACAGTTACAGAATGGGATTGGGATTCAGTCATGATGGGGAGCGACCCGACACGGGTTTACAGGTAGAACAGTCAGCGGAATTCGGAGTTTGGGAGAGTAAAGAAGCATCCAGTGGCGTAAGGGAGTCTTTGGTGGGGGAAATTGCCTCTGGATTGGGGCGGGGGCGGCGTAAACCGAAGCGGTGGCTAAACCAGGCCGATCGCAACAGCAAAACCGCCAGGACCAACAGTCCTAGGGCCGCGATCGCGATCGCATTCCCCCCAGTCACCCGCAACTGCCCCAGGTAATGACTCCCTAAAAAGAGGGCATGAACAGCCGCCAACAGGAAGGCCGGAAGCCCTAGGAGGTGAATTCGCCGCCAATTGGCCCCTAAACGCTGTAGGGCTTGGTCAAAGCTGGTTAAAGCTGCGGGAGTCATCAGCATCAGCGACACCGCCCCCGCCGCCATGGCCCACTGGTGTTGGGGCAACAAAAAGGCGATCGCCTGCCAATTCCAGTTCCAACTATGCTCTAACATTTGCACACTATGGGCCAGCGCCAACACAAAGCCCCCCACCCCCAAGCCCCGACGGTACTGAAGCAACCCCCGCCACCAGGGCTGGAGGGGCCGCGCCACCAAGGCCAGCGCCAGCGCCACAATTGCGCCATGGCCGCTATAGCCCATCAGCATATCCCCGGTGCGGGTCAGGGTCAGCAGGCCGATCAGCAGGGTAATCCAGCCCCCCAGCCGAAACAACTGACTGCGGCGATCCTGGCTCATTAGCCCCGCCCACAGCCCCACCCCCACCATAGTGGGCGCAGTCCCCAGCCCAAAGGCTACCATGGTCAGCGCCCCCTGGACCCAGTTCCCGGTCTCTGCCGCCTTAATTTGGGCCGCATAGAGAAAGCCACAGGGCATCAGTCCCCAGACTAAACCGAGGCTCAGGGGGGTCCAGAGGCTGGATTTTTGGGCGAGGTGGCCCATGATCCGGCTGAGGCGATCGTGGAGGTGCCCCTGGGCCATGGGGTTCAGCAGCGGTACCTGGGGCAGAAGGCCGGGACTGACCTGAACCAGGCCAAACCACACCAGCAAGCCCCCGGTGAGGAGACCTAGGCCACGCCGCAGACCACTCCCCACCCCGGCCATTTGTCCCCCGGCCAGCAGCACGGAGCCAACCCAGCCGATCGCCGCCCCCACCAGGGCATAGCTCAAAATGCGCCCCAAATTCAGGAGCAACTGAAACCGCAGGGCATCGGTGGGCGGGTTAGGGGCAGCATCGGCGCGATCGGTCCCCACGGGCGGCAAAGGGGAGTCGTGGGGCAGGGTAAAGGCAAGGCTGAGGGGGCCGCACATCCCCACACAGTGGCCAAAGCTACCCAGGAAGCCCAGGCTGACCATTAAGAGTAGATCCAGCATTCAATCAGGATTTCACCAGTGTTGTGAAAAAGGGTTGCCAACGGTAGATCGTGAAATGCTCTCGATCCTACCATTCCCGCCCTCCTCCAAGGGGTCCATT
>JBMTWK010000083.1:0-9499 GCA_049452395.1 Prochlorothrix sp.
CACTTTAGACGGGCCAGAGGCCCATCCCACCCAAAAGGTGGTTGTGGGATAGCCATCTCGGCTGTCCATAGGCGAACGTGGGATACACCCGTATCCTGACACTTGGAGTACTACCGTTTTGTACAGCTAACAGGAGATTTTGCGGGTTTTAGGTCAGAATTGACCCGCCCATGAGGCGTTGGTAGCGATAATTGAGGGTTTGCTGAAGATCGGGCCAGGGTTTGAGGTCTGGATCGATCGCCATTAGGGTTTCTGCGGCCTCCCGTGCCAGTTGTAGCACCTCCTGATCCTGGACCAAACTGGCTAGGGCAAAATCCGGCAAACCGGACTGGCGAGTTCCCAGAACTTCCCCCGGTCCCCGAAAGCGCATATCCATTTCTGAGATAAAAAAGCCGTCTTGGGACTGTTCCATGACCTTAAGGCGCTGATTTGCTAGGTCATTCTTGTTCTTATTCATGAGCAGGCAGTAGGACTGGGCCGCACCCCGTCCCACCCGCCCCCGTAACTGGTGTAACTGGGCAAGGCCAAAGCGATCGGCCTCTTCAATGAGCATCACGGTGGCATTGGGCACATCGACCCCCACTTCCACCACCGTTGTAGAAACAAGAATATGGGTCTCGCCATCGCGAAAAGCCGAGATTGCCTTATCTTTTTCCGCTGAAGTCATCTTTCCATGGAGTAAACCCACCTTAAACTCCGGAAATACGGTTTCTTGGAGGTGGATTTGTTCTTCGATCGCTGACTTTAAATCTAACTTTTCTGACTCTGCTACTAGCGGTAAGACCACATAGACCTGTCGCCCCTGGACCACTTCCCGCCGCATTAAGTCATAGGCTTGCTGCCGATCGCCCGCTTGTAACACCGTAGTTTGGATCGCCTGCCGTCCGGGGGGTAGCTCATCGATTTGGCTCACATCTAAATCCCCGTGGAGGGTGAGGGCGAGGGTTCTGGGGATTGGCGTTGCGGTCATGGTCAGAACATGGGGGTTTTCCCCCTTTTGTTGCAGTAAGGCGCGTTGTTGCACGCCAAAGCGATGCTGTTCATCAATGACCACAAGGCCCAAACGATCGAACTTGACTTCATCCTGAATCAGGGCATGGGTGCCCACCAGGAGGGGCAACTCTCCTGTGCTGAGGTGGCTGTGAATATCTCGCCGTTTGGCAGTGCGGGTAGAACCCGTGAGCATTTCTACGGGTAAATGGAGCAAATTAAACCAATTGACGAGCTTGCGATAGTGTTGCTCCGCTAAAACCTCGGTGGGAGCCATTAATGCGCCTTGGTAGCCTGCCTGGATAGCCGCTAGGAGCGCCACTACAGCCACCACGGTTTTGCCAGAACCGACATCCCCCTGCACCAGGCGATTCATGGGCACATTGCGGTTTAAATCCTGGAGAATTTCATTGACAACGCGCTTTTGGGCACCCGTGAGGGCAAAGGGCAGAATTTGGTAAAAACGCTCGATTAATGTCCCAGAGAGGGGTAAAACCACCTGGGTGGTATGGGCGCGTTGGCGGTGGCGACGGCGGAGTAGACCCAGTTGTAGATAGAAAAACTCATCAAAGATCAGGCGCGATCGGGCTAGCTCTAACTGTGTGCTATCCTCCGGGAAGTGAATTTGCTGGATGGCTTCAGGTAGAGGAATTAGTTGATATTGCTCGCAAATCTCCAGCGGTAGGGGATCAGGAAGCTGTTGCGTAGCGGGAAGGGCAGCTAGGACGGCTCGGCGGACGGAATCGGCCCCAACTCCCTCTGTGAGGGGATAGACGGGTAAGACTCGCCCCACTTTTAAGGACTCGATCGGGCTTCCGGGCCGATCGAGCACCTCTAATTCCGCATCTTGAATGGTTTTGCGGTAACCGTAGGGACTGTTTTTGACTAACCCCGATGCGGCAACAACGGTACCGGGGCTGTAAATCTTTTTCTGACTTTCCTGCCAGCCCCGATTTACATAGCGAAAGCCCGCAAAAAAACGACTGAGCTTAATCTCACCAGTTTTATCCCGCATAACCATCTCCATAATGGCCAGTTTTGAGTTTTTGGGGCTGGTAAAGCACTTAAAGCTTTTAACGGTGCCAATGACGGTGACCGTGCTGCCCTCTTCTAACTGGCGGATATCGACTTGGCGGGCGTAGTCAAGATAATCGCGGGGATAGTAAAAGAGTAAGTCCCGCACGGTGATGAGGTTGAGTTTTTCCAGTTTGCGGGCCTGGGCGGGACCAATGCCATTAACGTGGCTGAGGGGGAGATCGAGGGCGGGAACGGTGGTGGTGTGGTGGCTGGGGACGACGAGGGGGGCGGTCCGGGGGGTGGTACTGGTTTTGGAGCTTGGGGCTGCGGTTTTGCCCGATTTTCCAGACTTACTAGATGGCTCTAGGCTGCTGTAGGTTGGTGACGAGGCGGGGGTTTGGCTAGCGTTGGGGGCGGAACTGGGAGTTGTGCGGCTTGGGGCTGTACGGCTTGACGCTTCACTGACCTTGGTGACGGCCTCAGTCCGAAGCTGTTCGTAGGCTTTGCGGGTGCGGTGAAGGCTTTGGCGGGTTTCTGCCACTAAATGCCGCCGATCGCCAAAGGATAGCTCAGGATAGCGAGAAAAGCCCTCAGTGAGACGCTGCCAGCGATCGAAGTCGCCCGTGGGCACATCGGGGGGAATTTGCTGCAAACTGAGGTGCAGAAACTCATGGAACTGATACTGATTGCCCTGGAGGTTGTTAAAACCGCGATCGGCCTCGATACTGAGAGCCTGTTGTAACCGGCCCCAGTCGGGAAGGGAAGAAGCAGCATCAGGGGGGGGAGGGGTTGCAGAGCAAGTCATGGGTCTACGCCCTAGTCGCGGGGCCAACTGGATCGCCAAGCAGACTCCGCTTGGGCAACTGCCAAATCCCGCTGTCGTTTTTGGTATTGTTGGCTCAAGCTTCGCAGTTTTTGCTCGGTTTGTCGAATTTTGCCCCGCCACGCGGTCAGAACGGGGTTACCAAATTCTAGCTCTGTCAGCCGCAGGGCGATCGCCACGACATGGACCCGTTTCATGGCTTTGCGCCCTTCTTCTCCCTCTAGCTCCAGTTTGCCTGACTCTAGCTTGCCCAGATCGACTTTGCCCATTTCAACGGTGAAGTCTACGAGACCGGGGGGGGCGTTGTTGCTACTGCTCTCCCCTTGGATGGCAATTTCCAGCAGGGGATCGGGGATGCTATGGGGCAGGATTTTATGGGTGACCATAACCTGGGTGGCAGCTTGGGAGGCCGATCGCAGACATTGCTGAATCGTTTGCTCTAGGCTCTCGTTCCACTCCAGCAGTTGTTCGGGGTTGCGGACTGTGGCGGGATTGAAGTCGGCTTGGAAACTGGGGACGCTTTGGCGGAACATGTTGGCGGTTTGGGTGGCCAGCAGCAGGGCCAGTTCGGGGGGAATCGATCGGGCTTCGTCGCGATCGCTGTCCTGAACCCGCGCTAAATCGGCAATAAACTGCTCTAGATCTTGGCCGTTGAACCCTAGGATCATGGCGTGGGCTGTCTTAGCTAAGGGATCGTCGGCGAGATCCGAGGCATTAGGCTCCTCTGCCTCCCTTGTGGGGTCCGTATCCGGATCAATACTGGCATCCAGACGGGCCTCCAAGCTGGCACTCAGCTCCTTGAGGTCAGTGGCGGGATCCGTTGGGGACTGCGCCTGGGGATCTCCGTTGGGAGCTGCTGGGGACTCTGGCTTTGCCTCCGCTTGTGTAGGGCGAGGGGGATCGGTGGCTGGCTGGGGGCTGGGGTCTAGGCTTGCTTCTGGTCCTGGTTCTAATTTTGAGCCTGAATCTGGGTCTAAGTCTGCGCCTGGGTTTGAGTCTGAATCTGGGTTTGAGTCTGAATCTGGATCTACGTCTGCGGTGACTGTGGGTTCGATCGTCGCTGGGGAGTCTAACTCATCGGGATCGGGGGCTGGTCCCAGTTGGGGCGGGGCTGGGTCAGAGTCGGGCGGGAGGCTTTGACGCTCCAGACTTTTTAAGGCCAGGGCCAGGTCACCCCCCAAGGCCCGCAGGGGAAAAGAGGGCGGAAAATCGCCGGGGCTGCTGTCGGCTCCATGGCTGGTTTCGGGGCGTTCCATGGCGCTGGCGCGGCGGTCCGATCGCGATCGGGGCGAAGCCGTGGGTGCAGGACTCGGTTGGGTGAGGCGTTGGGTGAGGCGATCGTGGCTGAGGTCCTCCCGTAATTTTTGGCCCAAATGACGCACCGCCAGTTGCAGCTTTTCCCTGGCGCGGTAGGACAGACCCAAAAACTCATCGGGAAAGCGGTTGGTACAGAGATAAAACGCAGCGGAGACCAAGCTTTGTTGGGCACTTTGCCCCAAGGCATCCAAATATTGACCATATAGCGCCTGGAGTTCACCGGCAAGCTCTGTTGTTTTCTCTTCTAGCCCAGCAATCTCACGGGAAATACGCGCTTCGGTCATGGTTAATCGGTGCTCGACTGTAATAAGCCTGACGCTCTGGCAAGGGCGACCCTTGCAAGAACAAGTCTTTATTATAGGGGAGTGCTTTACAGAGCCTGGGCACGGACATTGCTGCAATCAGGGGCTGTTGGGGTGGGGGAATCCGCATCCTGGGCAAGGTGCCCCGCTATTCAGGCTGCCCACTGCCGTCAAGATTGGGTAGGCCAAAGTCGTTGGTGTTGGGGAAGGGGGCCGGGGCGCTGCCCGGAGCGGGGGGGGTGGTAAAGGGATCGCCAGGAACCGTGTTGGGGTTGGGTTGCAAGTCCAGGGGGAAGAGGGCCGGGGCTTCCTCAGGGGTTGCGCCATCTGTGCTGGGGGCCACGGTTGCGAGGGCGACTCGACTGCCCCCCACAGATCGCATCAAGTCCAGCACCCGCACCACATCATCGTAAACGGCACTGCGATCGGCATAGAGCACCAGCAAACCCTGGGGGTTAGTGCGGTTATACCCTTCCAAAATCAAGTAAAGCTGGGCCTCGGAGACCTGCGATCGATCGACATAGACCTGACCTAGGGGATCCACACTGACCATGAGCATTTCCCGGTTCTGGATCGTTGCAGTTCCGGCCCCCGGTAGATCGACGGTGATGGCCTGCTGCCGCGTCAGTTGCAAGGCCGCTAGGATAAAGAAGATGAGAATGCAGAAAATGATGTCAATCAGGGGAATGATTTCGATGCTCACCCCTTGTTCGGAGTGGTGACTGTTAATTTTCATCTGGTTTTCATCGCAGTCTCGCTAGAGGGGGGGAATCTGGAGATCGGTGTCCGGAGGGAGGGGGTCGGGGGGAATGATGGGGGAACTAGTCGATCGGGCCGTAGGTTGCTTGTTATAGGCCATGGCCCAAGCTTGGCGGTAGAGCAACTCTAATTCACTGCCCGATCGCCGAAAGATTTTAACCTGGGTTTCTAGGAAAATCCGAAACAGACGGTAAAACAGCGAACTGACGATCGCCACGATTAGCCCCATGGCCGTACTCAGCAGCGCATCCCGAATGCCCAAGGTCACGCCCGCAGTGGAGGCCGTACCCAAATCGCCGAGGCGGATATTGCCAAGGGAGCGCATTAGCCCCAACACGGTGCCCAGCAACCCCAGCAAGGGGGCCAAGGTAATGACCCCTTCCAGAATTTTTTCGCCCCGCCGCATTGCGGTTAACTCTTCATCGGCGGCGGCCTCTAGGGCCAACCGAAACACCTCCGGCTCTGGGTTGGTCAGGCGCAGGGGAGCATAGAGCAGGCGACCGATCGGCTGCTGTTTGTAACGGCGGGCTGTGTTTGTGGCCTCGGTCCAGTCATAGCAAGCCGCTTCTAGGACTTGTTTGACGATCTGTGTTTCCCGTGTCAAGACTCTGGACCAGAACCATAGCCGTTCGATCGTCACACTGAGGGCTAAGATTGACAGGCCCGCCAGCAGGAGGATGGCAATGCCACCTTTTTCGAGTAACTCAATCAGATTCACAGTTGGCTCTCTTCGGTCAGAGGGGAACGGTCGGTGGGAATGATGCTTGGCCCCGCTTGGTTTAGCCTTGCCCAGTTCCCCAACGAGTCTAGTATAAAAATGGGGTTGGAAGATATTCTGGCTGGCCCAGGCCGGTCAAACCGGGGTCAGGGGCCGGAGCCGACGGGGCTGGCGCGTTAATCCTATCCCGGCGCAGGTTAGGCTGATCGGGAGGGTCTGGGGGAGTTCCGGGGGGATGGGCGGGGGAACCGGGTAAGCATTCAGGGGGTCACGGAGGAATGCGGGTTTCAGGCTCTGAAAATCCCGGATTGGTACGGTTTGAGCTGCTTCAGACTCCGATCGGAGGGCTGAAACCCTACTAACTTCGTAGACCCCTGAATAGTTACGGGAACCGGCTAGCAGCCTCCGTAGATTCTGCCCCAATGGCGATCGTCGCCAAACTTCTCTCCTTTCCATCTAGAGCAGATATTAAATTTTTGATCCCTAAACCCCAATGCTGTTGCATCTCCGGGTAAATTCTTGAATAATTGAGACAGTATTGGGAGCGTGCGATCGGGGTACGAGGACAAACAGCCCCCCTCAGCGGCTAGCGCCAATGCTGTAACTTGCTGTTGGTGCTAATTGTTGTCTCTGATACCTTTTTGTAGTCACAACTTGCGGCTATATAACTGTTGTCTTGGGTCACCGTTTCTGCCTCTGGAATTTTTGGCCCGTCGTTTTAACGGCTATCAGTTCAGTCGGGTCCATCCCACTTTGGAGGGGCCAGAGGCCCCTCCCACCCAAGCGGTTGTTGTGGGATAGCCGGACCGGCTGTCCATAGGCGGAAGTGGGATACACCCATTCAGTCTCTGTCGGATACCTGATCATCGACGCAACGTAGCTAACCCTAATTGTCTAACCCCCTCGCTTAACGGCTTTTATTTTCCCTTTGCACTCAAACCGACTCAATCTGTGGGACTCTAGGCTTCTGTCGCTGTACCCTCCCCTCATCTTAATTTGAGGCTGGTCTATAGATGATGGCCCCGATTCAGATTCGGGTAGAGGCTCCCTTTAATAAAACCCCTCGATAAAACTGCGCTTTACGCATCTAGACCCCATGTGCTCAATCTTGTAAGCCTGACTTCATAATCCTGCCCGCAAAATTGTTCAACATCACCTTCAAAATTACTTTAGGAAACAACCATGAATCATCTGATCGCCCCGACTATTCAAAACATTCGTTGTCCCAACTGCGGTAGCCCTGCGGAACGGCACCGCCTTGAAGCCCACCACTTGGTCCGCACCCAGTGCAGTGCCTGTGACTATCTCATGGTCACCAGTCTCAGCGGCGGACGGGTGATCGAAGCCTACTATGCTCCGGGTGCCCTGATTCATCGCTAGGACCAGTTCGGGTGGGTCCGGTTCTACAGTCCGCTTCTACAGCCAGTCCGCTTCTACAGCCAGTCCGCTTCTACAGCACAGAACGTCTCCAGCGCTGATGGGTCCGGATTTGACCTCCCCCTTCTCCCCCAGGTGTAGACGGGGGGGGAGCAGCCTACTTTAGAAGAATCGCGGTAGGGGTCGTGCTCCCGTGGCTCCCCTCTTCGCGCCAAACCGGGGCAACCACAGGGGGATTGCCCCTACCCAATTGGTTCATTCACCAAAGTGGGATGGACCCGATCTTCTACCGACGGGAGGGCTGGGGCCGGTTCCTGCTGGGGCTGCTGTGCGATGCACTTGGCGGTCAGCTCAGGAAAATATAGAGAAATGCAACATGAAATTGACAAATCCCAAGTCGGTTAGGGAGAATAATAATTTGTGCAAACAGTAGAAATCCTAAAAGACTCTTGGCTAACGTCATCGTAATTGGTGCCCAATGGGGCGATGAGGGAAAAGGAAAAATCACCGATTTGCTCAGCAACTCGGCAGATGTAGTGGTCCGTTACCAGGGCGGGGTGAATGCCGGTCACACCGTTGTGGTTGATGGCCAGACGTTTAAGCTGCATCTGATTCCATCGGGGATCCTCTATCCTGACACCCAGTGCATCATTGGTTCTGGAACGGTTATTGATCCTAAGACCCTGCTGGGAGAGTTGGATCAACTCCACACCCTCCAGGTCTCTACCGATAATCTCTTTATCTCTGAAACGGCCCACGTTACGATGCCGTACCATCGGCTCTTTGACCAGGCATCAGAGAAGCAGCGTGGGGACTATAAGCTCGGCACAACGGGGCGTGGCATTGGCCCCACCTATGCCGACAAGTCTGAGCGCAATGGCATTCGGATGATTGATCTGATGCATTTGGATCGACTGATGGAGAAGGTCCGCTGGACGATCGCCCAGAAAAACGTCCTGCTGGAGAAGCTCTACGATCTAGAGCCGCTGGATGCCGATGCTGTAATTGAAGAATATGCGGGGTATGCCGATCGCCTCCGGCCCTATGTGGTGGATAGCTCCCTGCAACTCTATGAAGCGGTTAAAAATCGCCAAAATATCCTCTTTGAGGGGGCACAGGGCACCCTGCTGGATCTCGATCATGGCACCTATCCCTATGTCACCTCCTCTAACCCGGTCGCGGGTGGAGCCTGTATTGGGGCGGGAATTGGTCCGACGATGATCGATCGGGTCATTGGTGTAGCGAAGGCTTATACCACCCGTGTCGGTGAAGGCCCCTTCCCGACGGAACTGGATGGGGAAATGGGAGAGATCCTCTGCGATCGGGGGGCTGAATTTGGGACGACGACGGGGCGTAAGCGCCGCTGTGGTTGGTTTGATGCAGTGATCGGTCGCTATGCGGTGCGCATTAACGGCATGGACTGCCTCGCCATTACCAAGTTGGATGTGCTGGACGAGCTGGACGAAATTAAGGTTTGTGTGGCTTACAACATTGAGGGCGAACGCTGTGAAGCCTTCCCTACCAATTCCCATCGTTTGGGTAAATGTGAGCCAATTTATGAAACCTTGCCCGGTTGGCAGCAGTCTACCGCTGACTGCCGGAGGTTGGAAGACTTACCCAAGACCGCTTTGAATTATCTGAAGTTCTTAGCGGAACTGATGGATGTGCCCATTGCGCTGGTGTCTGTGGGGCCAAGCCGGGATCAAACCATTATTGTTGAGGACCCGATCCATGGTCCAAAGCGGGCACTCCTGGACCCCAATAGCCCCCTAGCCCAGGTTTAAGCCCCTAGGTGGGTTTGTCTTGTTTGGTCTTGGCTAACTTGGCTTCGGCTAATTTGGCTTCGGCTCACTTGGCTCTGGGTCAAGAGCTTGTAGGTAACCCTGCGCTGGTCCCACTGGGTTCATCCCACTATGGCGAGTTAACCGATTGGGTTGGGGCATTCTAAGGTTCTCTGACATCTTGGCAGATACAAGGGGAAAAACCCTGTGGTTGCTCTAGTTCTGGTTCCCAGCGGGGAGCCACGGGGGCACAACCCCTAGTGAGATTCTGCCAAAGTAGGGTGCTCTTGTCACACTGGGGCAGATGCTGATCCACTTGAGCAGATCCCGATCGCGGCTGCCTTCGGTGGGTCGCCTTGGCCTTAGAGCTGATTTATAAAGCAGACCTTAAGCTACTAGCCGTTTGACCAGCAAC
>JBMTWK010000084.1:0-9353 GCA_049452395.1 Prochlorothrix sp.
TACCGAAATGTTCGGGATAACCAGGGGGGCAGGGCAACCACGGGGGGATTGCCCCTACCGAAATGTTCGGGATAACCAGGGGGGCAGGGCAACTGCGGGGGGATTGCCCCTACCGAAATGTTCGGGATAACCAGGGGGGCAGGGCAACCACGGGGGGATTGCCCCTACCGAAATGTTCGGGATAACCAGGGGGGCAGGGCAACTGCGGGGGGATTGCCCCTACCGAAATGTTCGGGATAACCAGGGGGGCAGGGCAACCACGGGGGGATTGCCCCGATAGGAGCGTGTCGCAATCGGTGAGGACGGGGTTAGACCAAAACTTGCTGCCACTCCAGGCGATCGAGGGTGCGGGCGCGTTCTAGGGCTTGCTCAAAGCTGTCGAGTTTGGGTTCGATCGTCAGGGGTTCGCCGACATAGCCTTGGACGGCCTCTTGGGTTTTGAGGCCATTGCCGGTGATGTAGACGACGGTGGTTTCGTCGGGGCTAATCTTGCCTGCTTCCACGAGCTTCTTCAGCACGGCGATCGTGGTGCCGCCAGCGGTTTCCGTAAAGATGCCTTCGGTTTCCGCCAGTAGCTTAATCCCTTCGATGATTTCCGTATCATTCACTGACTCAATGTTGCCGTTGGTCTTGCGGGCAATATCCAGGGCATAGACTCCATCGGCGGGGTTGCCGATCGCGATCGACTTGGCGATCGTGTTGGGCTTCACGGGGGTGATAAAGTCGCGGCCTTCGCGGAAGGCTTGGGCAATGGGGGAGCAGCCTTCCGCCTGGGCACCACTGAAGCGCACCGGCTTGTCTTCCACCAAACCCACCTTCACAAACTCGTTAAAGCCCTTGTAAATCTTGCCGTAGAGGGAACCCGAAGCCAGGGGAGCAACGATGTGATCCGGCAGTTCCCAGCCCAGTTGCTCAATGACCTCATAACCGAGGGTCTTGGAGCCTTCGGAGTAGTAGGGGCGCAGGTTAATGTTGACAAAGCCCCAGCCGTGGGTGTTGGCCACTTCAGAACAGAGGCGATTCACTTGGTCATAGTTGCCCTTCACGGCCATGACCGTGGGGCTGTAAATCACGGTGCCGAGGACTTTTCCGGCTTCCAGGTCAGCGGGAATAAAAACGCAGCAGTCCAGACCGGCGTGGGCGGCGATCGCCGCTGTGGAGTTGGCCAAGTTGCCGGTGCTGGCGCAGGACACGGTGCTAAAGCCCAATTCACGGGCACGACTCAGGGCCACAGACACCACCCGATCCTTGAAGCTCAGGGTGGGCATGTTGACCGCATCATTTTTGATGTAAAGCTTTTTCAGGCCCAGGCGACGGGCGAGGCGATTGGCCTGGAGCAGGGGGGTAAAGCCAGTGCCGACATCAATATAGTCATCGGTGGCAACGGGCAGAAACGCGCGATAGCGCCAAATGGAGGTGGGACCAGCTTGGATGGTTTCCCGACTCACTTGGGACCGGATTGCATCGTAGTCGTAAATAACTTCTAGAGGGCCGAAACAAAACTCACAAACGTGGATGGCTTTCGCTTCATAGACCTCACCACACTCCTTACATTTGAGACCAGTAAAGGTAGCGCGGGCAGCGTTAGCGTGCAGTTGGGCTTCCAGCGTAGCGGTTAGGGTCACGGGCTTATCCTCGACGAAGGGAATGGACGATTTTTGTTTACTACTGATGGGGTGCGGAGGGCCGGTCTGGTTGGACTGAGCTGCTCCTGCACTTCATGGAAATGAATCGTAGCACGGGCTGATCCTATCGTCAAACAATCCCGACCTTTTTAGTCTGAATTCAGGCCCTGTCAGCGTTTGGCGAGGTGTGGAGTCCATGGAACCTGCAAGCGCCGAATATTGCCGAATGAATATTGCCGAATGTTTAAAGGCAGATGGCAGCAGATTGCCTGGGTCCATCTCATTTAGGTGGGTGTTGGTGAGGGGGTTCAGCTCGCAGCGGATCCCTAGCAGTGTCCTGACAGCGGTCTGCCCGTGTTCCTTGCAAGGAGTCCGGCAGTGGGTCAGAATCAGACCCGTTCCCCCACACTCCTGTGCCCCTACGATCGCCTATGCTGCGCCTCATCCCTCAATCCCTACGCTCTGGCCTCCGTCCTTGGCAGGTCTTAATCCTTTTCGTAGGTTTTGGCGGTCTAACCCTTGCGAGTCACCCCTTTTGGCGGGATGAAGTGAATCCTTGGCTGATTGCCCGCGATAGCGGCACTTGGCTGGAGTTTTGGCACAATATCCGCTATGAAGGTCATCCTTTGCTGTGGTACCTCTGCTTAGCGGCCCTTCAGCGGGTGACCGATTCCCTCGTTTCAATGCAGGTTTTACATTTTCTGCTGGGGACAGCGGGGGTTGTGCTGTTTTGTTACTACAGCCCTTTTCGGCCCCTCGAAAAAGCCCTGTTTAGCTTTGGCTATTATCCTTTTTATGAGTATTTGATCCTGAGCCGGAACTATGTTTTTGGGCTGACCGGGACATTCCTCTGCTGTTTACTGTTGCCCTACCGCACAACGAGCTATTTGCCCCTAGCTTTAGCCCTGGGGATTATGGCCAATAGCCATGCCTATGCGCTGTTTATTGCTGCTTTTTTAGGGTTGATGCTGGGGCTGGAGTTTCTGTTCGATCGGTCCCATCGCCAAAGCTATTGGCAGCGATCGCACCCTCTTGATTTAATCCTAAGTCTGGTGATTTTTACCGGCCTTCTGGCCCTCTCAGCCTATATGATTTCCCCGCCCAGGGACAGCCAACTCCACGGTGGGACGGATTTCCTACTGAGTTTTGATTTGCACCGGCTGTTGGTGGCGATCGGTAAATTACCGGGCGCTTATTTGTTAGTTCCCCCCAATAGCAAACGCTGGCTTGATTTGATTGTGATGGATCTCCTGGGGCTGGGAATCTTTGTGAGCACGGCTCTGTTTCTCGTGCGTAAACCCTTTGTGCTGATCTTTTACGTCTTGGCCACTACGGTGACCACTTTTGTCTTTTTCTACACGAAAAGCATTGGGGGGTTTCGACATTTTGGTGGCCTTTATATTATCTGGATTGCTAGCCTCTGGCTAGCTCACCACTATGCCCCCACCGATCGCCTCAAAACCCTGTTAAGGATTCCCGACCCGTTGCTGCTGCGGGTGCAAAAATGGATGCCCCGTTTGTTGGTTTTGGTGTTGAGCTTACATTGTGGGACGGGTTTTGTGATGATGGGGCGGGAGTTGGCGGTGCCCTGGTCTGCCAGCCGAGCGACGGCGCACTATATGCAGAAAAACGACCTCGATCGGGCGTTTATTGTGGCTAGCCGCGATGCCATGATGGCTCCGTTGGCGGGCTATCTTCACCGCCAGTTTTATTACCCGGAAATTGAAGCGATGGGGAGCTTCACCTTATTTCTATCGACTCGACAGGATGTACCCCCCGAAGTCACTTTGGCCCAAACCCAAGAGATTCTCAGCGGTCAGCGATCGATCGTCCCCGAAATTCCCAGCCAAGTTCTCCTGCTCCTCAACTACCGCCTCGATCCGCCTCCCCCTTCAGCTTCTGACCCTAATCCCAGCAATCCTACTGATCCCCGTTCTATCCCCGCTGCTTGGACGATCGGGAGCCTAACCCTGCAACCCATTGCCCAATTTGAGCAGTCCTATATCCATGATGAAAAGTACTTTTTATATTGGGCGGAGCTAGCCCAAGGTTCCCTTTCCCCGCAGTAAAGCCGGTGTAATTCAGCCGGTGTAATTCAGCCGGTGCATCCCATGCCATGGGCGAGGCCAGTCGTTTGGGGCCAAATCCCGTTGTCGCCTATAGTGAGGGGATGAATTTTCAGCCGATCGACCCCATGGCCCCTCTCCCCAACTTGCCCCAGCCCACTGCAACGGATCAGCGTTGGTTTTGGGGACTCACCCTTGCTGCTGTGGTGTTGTGGTTAATTGGTTTGGGGGGAATGCCCCTGCGGGACTGGGATGAGGGAACCTACGGTTTGTTGGCGCGGGAGATGGTGCGATCGCGAGATTGGTTGCATCTGTCCCTGTTTGGGCAACCGTTTTGGTTAAAGCCACCCCTAGCGATTTGGGCTATGGCCTTGGGCTATGGCATCGGCGGGGGGGATGGGTTAGGGTCGCCCTGGTTAGAATTTTCGTTACGGTTTCCGTTAGCCCTAATCTCTGCCCTCGGTGTACCGCTTCTGTACTGCGTTGGTCGAGATCTATTCCGCCACCAACGGCAAGCCCTTTACCCTGCCCTGGTGTACCTGACTCTTTTGTCCGTGGTGCGCCATGGTCGCTTGGCGATGCTGGATGGCATTGTCAATACGGGGATGATTTTGCTATTTCTCTGTATTCTTAAGGCCCGTAAACGGCCACCCTGGGCGATCGGCATTGGACTATGTTTGGGGGCGATCGCCCTCACCAAAGGCATTTTAGTCTTAGCCATTGGGGCGATGGCGGGGTTGTATATTCTTCTGGCCCAGCACTGGTCCCTCTTGCGGAATCCCTACACCTGGTTGGGTTTGGTCCTGGGCGGTACCCTCACAGGGGCATGGTATTGGCTCCAATACCAAACCTACGGTTCCGATTTCTTAATCGTGCATTTTGGTGCCCAAGGGTTTGACCGTTTGGCGACTTCCGTCGAAGGCAATGACGGCCCGGTGTGGTACTACCTGCTGGAAATCCTGAAATACAATTGGCCCTGGCTGGTCTTTTTTCCGGTGGGCCTCAAGCAGGCGGGGCAACAGTGGCAAAGTTGGGGACTCTTTGCTCTGCTGGGGTTTTGGATCTTTTTAACCGTGGTGAGTGGGATGGGAACCAAATTGCCCTGGTATCTCTTTCCCTGTTACCCCTTTTTGGCGGTGATTGTGGGGGGGTATTTTGCGACGGGGCCACGACCGGGGCGGGGCTATGGCTATTTTTTTGCGGTGTTAACGGTGGCGACGACGGGGGGCGGGATTTACCTTGGGGCGACGGATCCACAGCTTCCGCTGCTCATTACGGCGGGTTTTGCGGCCCTGACCTTTGGGACGGTGGCTTGGGGCTTGCTGCGTTCTTCCGATCGGGCAGGGAGTGGCGATCGCCTCTTTATCACTTTAGTGGTGGGCTTATATGGCAGTTTGGCGAGTTTTTTCTGTTCCCAGGCGTGGGTCTGGGAGGTGAATGAACAGTTCCCGGTGTTGCCCGTGGCGGAGTTGGTCCGGACCCACACCCCAGCCCAGGCCCAGATTTATACCTCCCACACCCTAGATAGGCCTGCGTTGAATTTCTACAGCGATCGCCCTATTCAGCCCCGCCCCTGGGATGGTTTTGTAACGGACTGGAGCAGTGCGGTGCTTGCTGCGCCGATCGCCCTTGCCCCTGGCTCTGCTGCGGGTGCCCATCCCGATCGCCCCCCCTCCCCGGCCCCTGTTGATTTAGCCGCCGATCCAGCCGCTGATCCAGCCGCCGATCTAGCCTCTATCTCAACCCCGGATCCGCAAGCGCCCGCAACCTATTGGCTCGTTGCCACCCCTCTCCTAGACAGCGTTGTTGGCTCGGCCCCCGCCTTCGATCGAACCCAGGTGGAGCGGGCTGTGTTAGGCCGTGCTGGGGATTGGACCCTTCTCCAGATGCCCTAGGGAGGCGGCAGGGAGGCGGCATGGTATTAAAAATAACTGAAACCCGATCGGAGCACCGTCCAAAGGACACTCAAGGGGTAAAATAGATTGCCGATTGTTCTTTCCACGTTCAAGAGCATCATGATCTCCAGTAATGACTTTCGCACTGGTACGACCATTGAAATTGATGGTGCCGTTTGGCGGGTGGTGGAATTCCTCCATGTCAAACCTGGTAAAGGCTCTGCCTTTGTTCGCACAAAGCTAAAAAACGTCAAAACGGGTAGCGTTGTTGAGCGCACGTTTCGGGCTGGGGAAAGTTTGCCCCAGGCGACGATCGAAAAGCGCGTGATGCAACACACCTACAAAGACGGTGACCAGTACGTTTTCATGGATATGGACAGCTACGAGGAAGACCAGCTCGATAGTAGCCAGATTGGGGATCAGGTCAAGTATCTCAAAGAGGGGATGGAAGTCAACGTCCTCTTTTGGGGGAGTCAGGTGCTGGAAGTGGAACTGCCAAACTCAGTGGTTTTAGAAGTGACCCAAACCGATCCGGGTGTCAAAGGGGACACTGCAACGGGAGGAACCAAGCCCGCGATCGTCGAAACCGGTGCCCAAGTCATGGTGCCGCTGTTCATTTCCACCGGGGAACGCATCAAGATCGACACGCGCAACGATTCCTACCTTGGCCGCGAATAAGGGAGCCTCAACGGTGCAATTAGACCTCAATCAAATCCAAGCCCTGCTCACATCCCTCCACCAAACGGATATTAGTGAGCTGACCCTCAAGGCCAATGACTTTGAGCTAGTGGTGCGGCGTGGCGCAATGCCCGGTAGCCCTGTCCAAGCGGTAGTTGCACCGCCCCCTGTGGCCCCGATCGTTGTGCCCGCTACCCCGGCGGCTCCTGTTCCTGTCCCCGCTCCCGCCGCCCCCCCCAGCAGTCGCCCCGACAACTGGGTTGAAGTGGTTTCGCCCATGGTGGGCACCTTTTACCGTGCGCCTGCCCCTGAGGAGCCTCCCTTTGTGTCCGTGGGCGATCGGGTCAAAACGGGTCAGACCGTTTGCATTATTGAGGCCATGAAGCTCATGAATGAGCTAGAGGCTGAGATTTCCGGCGAGATCGTTGAGATTTTGGTGGAAAATGGCAAACCCGTAGAGTTTAACCAGCCCTTAATGCGGATCATCCCCAGTTAACCTGCTGCTCCCCTGTTCCCTGTTCCTCTGCATCCTGTCCACCTGCACTGTTTAGGGCCGCTATGCAGCCAGAGTCTACGCTAAACCAGCTCAAGCTTCGCCTTCCCGATGGCCAACTGCCCGCCAGTTACGGGGTTTATTTTAAAAATACCCTGGTGGCGCTGTGTCATGCCATGGAGGATCACATTCTCCAAACCCAGCCTGAGGATCCCCAGCAAAAGCCCTTGGTGTTGGTCACCTTCCAGCGGGGCAAGTGGTATCTCCAGGAAGCTGAGCGCTATTTTGACATTGCCCAAAGCTCCCAACAGGTTGTGATTGCGGCCCTCCCCGACAGCGGCTTTGAGGTCCACCGCACCAGCCAACTGGAGGGGGTTCACTTGGTTCACCTGGCGGAGGACGATCGCTTGGTGGAGGAGTGGAACTTGGTGATTTTGGCACCGGGCTATACGGCCATGGTGCTGTGCCATGAGCTATCGGAGGATGAGTACCATGCCGATAGTCTGCCGGAGGTGGACACAGAGCGGAAGTTTTACGGCCTCTGGACCTTCGATCGGCCCTTGGTGGAAGAATCGGCCCGAATTTTGATCGATCGAATGCGGCCCTACAATCCCGATCTCGCCGCCGATTTAGAACAGCGCCAGCAGCAGTTCCAAACCCTCCAAAATCCCACCAATATCGACCTTACGGGGGTTATTTCCCGGATTGTCTCCTATCTGCAAAATAGCCAGGAACACTTGGTCACCGTGAACCGGCAAACGCGGGGGATGTGGGCCTTGGAAGGGCAGGCTCTGCGGATGAACCGCAACCTAACCGCCAACAAGCTGCAAGCCTTTCTCCGCATGGCCCAGCGGGTCGATGAGCGGGATCTTCTCAATCCGGTGGCCTCGCTTCAGGTGGCGGCCTTGGCGGAAACCCTGGGGCAGTTGTTGGACTTGCCGACGTTGCGGCTGCGGCGGTTGCGCCTTGCGGGCTTGCTGTTCCGTATTGGCCTTGCGGAAGCGCCGATGGAAGTCTTTACCCGTGCGGCCAGTCAGTTGGGGGTTTCGGAATATGCGTTCTGGAACGATCGTGCCCTCCTCGGTGCCCGCTTGCTCTCAACGATGCCGGAACTGGAGCCGATTACCGACATTGTGAAGCACCATTTGGAATATTGGGACGGCAGCGGTCGCCCCGATGGCCTCAAAGAGGACAGTATTCCCCTGGAGTCGCGGATTATTGGCCTTGCGACCTATTTCCAAGAGTTAACCCAGGCCAGGGGCGATCGGCCCGCCCTCAGCCTCAATGAAGCGCTGGAAAAATGCCAGGAGTATCGGGGAAGTCGCTTTGATCCGACCTTGGTGGACTCCCTGAATACGGTGGTGCGGCTGACGGAAATGGGGATGATGCAATTGCCCGATCGGCCCAGCCAAATGCCGCCAGTTTGGCTGGAGGAAACCAGCGATCCCAAGGCCATCTCCGCGACCTAATCTTTCCCTCGCCCCATTGCAGCGCGATTCTGCACCCCTGTCTTGCTTTTGTTCATCCTCGCTTCAAGTTCCCCATGAGTGCTAGCCCGATCGACTCTGTTGCCCCCGCCGCTGCTGAATTGGACCGCCCCCAGCTTTTGGAAGCCATCCACCAAGGCGCGGCACTCCCCCTGACCCAGGCCCAACTCTCTGGAGCCGATCTGTCGGGGCTGACCTTGGACGATCGGGATTTCTCCCAGGCTAATCTGGCGGGGGCGATCCTGGCGGGGGCCAAGCTGCGGCGATCGGGGTTGCGCTGTAACCTGCGGGGGGCGGACCTGACCGGGGCCATGTTAAGCGAGGCGGATCTGCGCAATGCGGACGGGCGAGGGGCCAATTTTGTGGGGGCGGTTTGTGCCCAGGCTAGCTTTGCAGGGGCGTTTTTGGCGGGGGCGATTTTGAGTAATGCGGACCTAAGTGGGGTGGATTTGCGGGGGGCGGATTTGCGGGGGGCGACGCTGGTGGGCTGCAATTTGCAGCGGGCGGATCTCAGTTCGGCGAATCTGGCGGGGGCGGATCTGAGCCGTGCGGACTTGGAAGAGGCGATTCTCTACGGCACGGTTTTGCAAGGGGCCAATCTGACGGGGGCGAATTTGCTCTGTGCCCAGATCGATCGGGCGCACCTCGACGGCGCAATCCTCAACGGTGCCTGTTTAGAAGGAACCTCCTTGGGCTAGGTTACGGCTGGCCGATCGGATCCAGAATTTTTGATGAAAAATGTTATTGCCCGTCTAGTTGTTCGAGTTCTGTCTGGATATAACGAGTTTGCTCTGAGTCTTCTAATTTTTCGTATAGAGCCAGGGCTTTTTGAAACAACTCACGGGCTGTAGTTTCTTCTGTTTGTCTTGCTGCAATTTCTCCAAGTCCTCGGTAACTGTCGGCCTGCCGTTCGAGTTCAGCGTTGACCTCTGCCAAAGCCAAAGCTTGCTGAAAACTCTGGCGGGCTTCTAGGGGCAAGTCCATGGCCAGGTAGGCTTCGGCTTCCAGCAGGTAAAGCTGGCTGTTGCGGGTACCGGCTTGAATGCGGTCTTGGACTATAGCAATCGACCATTTGATTAGGACTATACTGTAGAGTGAAATGCTAGCAA
>JBMTWK010000085.1:0-9340 GCA_049452395.1 Prochlorothrix sp.
TTAGCGATTGGGAAATTACAGACTTCCAAATTCAAGAGTCTCCAGTCATCTACGACACAACCCTCGGTAATCCAATGATGCCGGATGGAAAAGGGGCATATTCCGCCCTGAGGGTGAGCGTAGAGCTACAACGGACGAATTTGATTAGTTTTCTCAAGCTAACGGCAGGGGTTTATGCGGCGGTGGCGCTTTCCGCCATGACCCTATTGCTGGGGGAAGATCACTCCGATCGCCTGGGGATCTTAGTGGGAACACTTTTTGCAGCCGTAGTTAACCTACAGGTGGCCTCTGACTCCTTAGGCCAAGACAGTGAATTTGGCCTGATGGACAGTATCCATGTGCTGTCGATTCTGTATATCTTTAGTGCAGCTTGTATTTCGCTCTATTCTCGCCATCTCAGCGAAATTGGCAAGGAAAAGCGGGCAATTTGGATCGATCGCCAACTTTCTCTACCTGTCTTCTGCGTTTCCTTTACAATCCTGAATATTATCTTCATTTCCTATGCCGCGATCGTGGGCTAATTGCCATGTTAATGCTTATTTTCCGCATCAAAGATCACTGGTACGCCCTTGAAGCTACCCATGTAGTCGAAATTGTGCCCCGCATTCCCCTGCGGGAAGTGCCTAGCGGTCAACCCTATTTAGCAGGCTTTTTGAATTACCGAGGCACCATTGTCCCCATTATTGATTTGGCCCGTTTAATCGAGCAACAAACCAGTTGCACTCACCTCAGCACTCGCATCATTATGATCCAATACCAAGTTCCCCAAGACTCGCGCCTGTGCCACTTGGGACTCATTGCGGAGCAAGTGACCGAAACCCTCAACCCCGCCACCCGCGAGATCCGCCCCCTCAACCTCGACTCGCCCCGATCGGACTATTTGGGGGGCATGTTGCTCGACGATCGGGGCATGATCCAATGCATTGATCTGGACAAGCTCTTTTCCTTTTTGCGATCGGAGAATGCCCTACCCGCCCTCCAAGGGGCCGCCCCCGCCCTCCCAATGCCCACCTAGCCCTGGGCAACGGTCCTGACCCTGTCCATAGCTCTCTACTGGAATTATCGCCATGCTACAAAACAGATCCATGGAGGATCGCCTACGCCTCGCCTTTGGCTTTATGGGTGTTTTAATCTTAATTATGGCCCTCCTAGGCTGGTTTACAAGCGAACGCCTCGGTGTTCACATTGAAACACTCTCAGACAACTCCCTCCCCAGCGTCAATGGCCTTTGGAAAATCAATGAAGGCCAAACCCAAATTGAATCTTCCGAGCGGGGCTTGCTTAGCTCCATCATGACCCTAGAAGAGCGTCGCACGGAAATAGCCCGGATTGATAGCGCCTGGAAGCAAATTGATGAGGGGTTCAAAGAGTACGAGAGTGCGCCGACTTTGCCGGGAGAAGCGGAACTTTATCAAGATTTTCAGGATAAATGGGCCGCTTGGAAACAGCAGCACCAAACTTTCTTGAGAATTAACCAGGAGTTTGAGGCTTTAGGGGTTTTCTCGCCCTTTACCCAGGGAACGGGCTTAACCCAGCCCGATTCAACCAGCCCTGACCTCAGCACAACCAGAATTCAGGAAGCCCAAGCCGCCCTCCTACGGCTCGAAAACCAGGCTAAGGAAGGGCGAGATGAGTTTCAAGCCGCCACCGATGCCCTTTTAGAACTCATTAGCCTGAACCAACGAGCCGCCATCACAGCCACCGACAACGCCCGGAAGGATGTGGCCCAAAGCCGGTTTTGGGGGTTGGTGGGAATTTTCCTAGGACCGTTAACGGCTGTGATTTTTGGGGTCTTTTTCAGCAATACGATCGCCAAACCCCTGGGTAACCGCATTGCGGGGGTCGTAGCAGCAGCGCAGCAAATTTCTGCCGGAGACCTACGATCGTCGGTGGGCCAGTCCCAGCAAGCGGATGAGTTGGGCCAGCTCCAAAATGCTTTCCACACCATGCAGCAGGATCTCAACACCCTGGTTTATCGGATTCAGCAGTCTGGGCAAGCCATTAATCACTCCAGCGGCCAAATCAATACGGCGGGGGAAGAACTCCAAACTACGATCGCCCAACAAGCTGCCGCCATTCAAGAAGTCGCCGTCACTTCCCACCAAATTGCAACAACTTCTCGAAACCTCGTCACCACGATGGATGAAGTCAAGCAATTTTCCCAAAAAACCGCCCATGCAGCCTCAGAAAGCCAATCTGAGCTACAACAGATGGAATTGGCGATGCGGCAACTGGTGGAAGCAACCCAAGCCATTAGCCATAAACTGGCGATGATGAATGACAAGGCGGGCAATATCAACCGGGTCATCACCACCATTACCAAGGTGGCCGATCAAACCAACCTCCTGTCGTTGAACGCGGCGATCGAGGCCGAGAAAGCCGGAGAATACGGGGCCGGGTTTGCGGTCGTGGCGCGGGAAATTCGCCGCCTTGCGGACCAAACTGCCGTTGCAACCTTGGAAATTGAGCAAATGGTCAAGGAAATGCAAACTGCCGTCTCCGGTGGGGTCATGGAAATGGATAAGTTTAAGCAGTCCGTGGGCACCAACGTGGATCAAATCACCCATATCAGCTCCCAGGTCGAGCTGGTGATTCAACAAATCCAGGAACTCACCCCCTGCTTTGTGGAAGTGAGTCAGTCCGTCCAAGAGCAATCCTCCAGCGCCCAACAAATTAGTCAGGCCATGGATCACCTCAATAATGCCTCGGAACAAACCCTAGGCTCCGTCCAAACCACCAATTCAGCCCTCAGAACCCTGGAATCAGCGGCCCAGAGCCTGCGATCGGAAATCTCCCGCTTTCAAGTTGAGCGGCGGACCCAAGACATGGAGGCTTTCTCGTCCCGATGAACGCTGACTTTCCTGAGGCAAAATCACCGCCCAAGGCCAGCCAAGACTCAAACTTCAGTCTGGCTCCGCTCCCATCGCCCCTAGATACCCTCAAAGTCGCCCAGAATAGCTTTTCCGCCGACAGGCAGTTACAAGACTGCTGGAACAAAATCGGTGTCGTGGGAGATCACACCTGTCCCCAGTTGCAGCAGGTCATCCACTGCCAAAACTGCTCTGTTTACAGTGCTGCGGGCCGTAGCCTCCTAGAACGGAATGCCCCACCGGGCTACTTAGAGGACTGGCAGCAGGTTTTGGGAGAAACCAAGACAGAGCCTAAAAAACGGGCGATCGAGGCCGATCCTGGCTCAACGCTGACCCAAACCCTGATCATTTTCCGCCTGGGCCAAGAAACCCTCGCCTTTCCCGTTGCCCTGCTCCAGCGCGTCATGTCCCCGGAGGTGATCCATCGGGTTCCCCATCGCCAGAACTCGGTTTTACTGGGTTTGGTCAATGTTCGGGGCGAAATTCTCCTGTGTTTGTCCCTCGCTGCGCTCCTTAGCATTGCAGCTACGCCTAACCCGCCCGCCCAAACCCTGGCGAAGGCTCGCTGGTTAGTGATGGGGGAAGCAGGCCAACCCTGGGTCACGCCCGTTGATGAAATCTACGGCATCCACCGGGTCCAAACTCCCTCCCTGGAAGCGCCCCCGATCGTTGTCACCCAAACCACGGTGGCCTATACACGGGGCATTGTTTCTTGGCAGGGCGGCAAAGCAACGGTGCTCGACAGCGATCGTCTGCTGGCAGCATTTCAACAGGTTTCGGCCTAATCCTTACCGTTCTTCCCTTTTACGATGATCTTTTTCTCTGCTCCTGCCTTGACATGGCTCTTTCTCACGGGTACAGGGCAAGACGGGCCAAAGGCTCATCGCACAAGAGAACACAGGCCAAGGAATTTGCCAAAAAGAAATTTGCCAAAATTGTTGTAGGGGCGCGGTCCTCGCTCCCAAAGTCAGGGAGTTTGCCAAAATCTGGGTAGAAGCACGGTTCTCATGCCCAAAGTCGGGGAATTTGCCAAAATCCTAGTAGGGGCGCGGTCCTCGCGCCCAAGGCCAGAGGATCGCGAAGAGGGTCAGAAAACCTGACCCCTACCAATTTGGTTAATGCGCCCAAGGGATCGCGAAGAGGGTCAGAAAACCTGACCCCTACCAATTTGGTTAACGCACCAAAATAAGATAGCTCCCTCTCCTTTACCCGTCCTGACTTCGCTCAACTCCAGCAAACACCACTTTACTTCACCACACACCACTCCACTCCACTCCACTACCCTACAACCACCCCCCCCCTTTATTTCCCCCCACTTCCCAGAACCCTCCTGAATTTGCCTAAACTGCACTCCACTCCTCCTCTACCATGGTTACTCCCCTCGATCCGGCCCTGATGGACACCTTCTGCCAAGAAGTTGAGCAACAGGTTGCCGTGCTCAATCGCAGTCTGCTGGATCTGGAAGCCCATGCGGACCTTTCGGCCCCAGGACTGGAAGCCTTAGAAGCCCTCATGCGATCGGCCCACTCCCTCAAAGGGGCAGCTCGAATGCTGGAGCTACAGCCCGTTGTTCAGCTCACACACCGACTAGAGGCATGTTTCGTCGCCATTCAGCATCAAAGCGGCGGGTCAGAGCCAACATCAGAGTCGCTAGAGCCAACATCAGAGCCGTCAGAACCATCAGCGGCACTCCCCCCGTCGGGGCCGCCCCTGCAATCCACCGAGATTGATCAGTTTCTAGCCGTTGTGGATTGGTTAGAGCAATTGGGCAAGTCCACAGCCGAAACCCTGCACCCCTGGCTCCAAAGCCAAGAACCTGCCCTAGAAATTCTGCAAAATCAGCTTAAACAGTTCCTCATCGCCCATGGCGGTGACTCTAGCCTGGAGTTGAGCCAAAGCGCCAGCATCAACCCCACCGCCTCCCGGAGCGGCCCCCTCAGCACCCGCGACCCTGGTGCCCTAGCCCAGTCTGGGGGGGAGTCGATCGATCGGGTGGTGCGCGTCAGTGCCGACAACCTCCACCGCATCATCAGCCTTGCGGGGGAATCCCTGGTGGATGCGAACTGGCTCCAGCCCTTCGCCGACTCCCTCTCCCAAGTTAAACTAGCCCAACAGGAGCTAGCCAAAACCCTAGAGCACCTAGAACGAGAGATTAGCCATCATGCCAGCCATAACCCGGACTTAGAACCCGGTTTGCCGAATCAAGCTGTCATTTCCTATGAGCATCTGATCCACACAGCCCGTCACCAAGAGCAGCAATGTCGCGACCTCCTCGACGATCGCCTCGGTGACCTAGAACTGTATGTGCGCCGGAGCTTGAACCTGTCCGATCGCCTCTACCGAGAGGTAATCCATGCCCATATGCGGCCCTTCAGCGATGGAGTCACCGGATTTCCGCGTATGGTTCGGGATTTAAGCCAGCAGGTCCAGAAAAAGGTCCGATTTGAGGTGATTGGCAAGGCAACCCTCGTCGATCGGGACATCCTTAAAAAGCTAGAAGCCCCCCTCACCCACATTCTGCGCAACGCGATCGACCACGGCATTGAACCCGTCGCCGAACGGGAAAGCCTCGGCAAACCCCCCCACGGCTTAATTCGCCTCGAAGCCCTGCACCGGGGCGGCATGTTGGTGATTAGCATTAACGACGATGGGCGAGGCATTGACCTAGAGGCACTGCGCCAGAAGGTCTGCGATCGCGGATGGGTGACCCCAGAGATGGCCCCCAAGCTCAGCACCCAAGAATTGCTCGATTTTCTCTTTTTACCGGGATTTTCCACCGCCACCCAAGTCACCGACCTCTCCGGGCGCGGCGTAGGCTTAGATGTGGCCAAAACCATGGCGGAGGAGGTGGGCGGACGGGTGCAGGTCTCTAGCCAACAGGGCCAAGGCACTCGCTTTTCCTTCCAACTGCCCCTTACCCTGTCGGTCATGCGGGCGCTCCTGGTCCAAATTGGCGGCGAACCCTATGCCTTCCCCCTAGCGCGGGTAGACCAAATTGTTCGGATTCCTGCCACTTCCGTGGCCTGGGTGGAAGGAAGACAGTTTTTCCACAAGGATAATCAAAATATCGGCTTGATTCCTGCCCATACTATCCTAGAAGTCCCCAGTCTAAGCCTCAGCCCGACGGATTTGGCGGTGGTGGTCATCCAAGATCGCGGCCAAGCCTACGGCTTAGTGGTCGAAGACTTTTTAGGGGAAGAGGATTTAGTGGTGCGGCCCCTAGACCCGCGCCTAGGCCGGGTGCGAGATATCAGCGCGGTGGCTTTGCTGCAAAATGGCAACCCGGTTGTCATTGTCGATGTGGGGGAGTTGGTGCGATCGATCGATCAATATCTCAGCACCCACCAGGGACTGCCGATCGGCTGGGACAGCTACCCCACCCCCCACCAAGGCCACTGTATTCTGGTGGTGGACGACTCCCCCACGGTGCGGGAAACCCAGCGGCGCATCCTTGTGGAGCAGGGCTACAGCGTCAACCAGGTGGGTAGCGGTCTGGAGGCATGGGAGGCGCTAGGGGAGCAGCCCTACGATTTAGTGATTACCGATGTGGATATGCCGGGAATGACAGGGGTGGAATTGGTCCGAAAAATACGTGGTCACTCCCGGTTTCAGTCTTTACCGGTGATTATGGTGTCCTATCGCGATCGCCCTGAGGATCAAGCCCTGGGCCGCGAAGCCGGAGCAAATCTCTACCTCACTAAAAGCAGCTTTCAAGACGAAACCTTCCTCCAAGCAGTCCACACCCTCCTCCAAGCTCCCTAGTACGGCATAGCAAAAAGATCCACCCCTCTTTCTAGCCCTCCTCTCGTTCCCAGGCTCCAGCGTGGGAATGCCTCCCCCGACGCTCCCGCGTCCCGACCGATCCCCCACCAAATCCCCCGATCGCCGTGCTTGGTTTTGGCCTTGTTTTACTTGCCTCTCTCTTTTTCTGTGTCCAGAACGTCGTTGTTCGGATCCTTTTTACCCCCAGTAACCTAGGGGGATGGCTGGAAACCGGCGGTTTTGTGGAACCTCGTCTTGCTAGCTCTTTTTTATTGCTTGCCATGCGGACCTGCGTTGGGGTTCCCCTCATGGCGGCAGTGGCCCACAGTCTCCATGGTGGCACTTGGGGCGAAATTCGATCGCTCGCTCACCGCCAAAACCGTCGCCTCTTGGGCCAAACCCTAGGGGGGGGCGGCTTGATGTTTTTGTACCTGATCCTGCTCTACTTTGCCATTGGCCTCATCCCCACGGGCATCGCTTTAACCCTCTTTTTCACCTATCCCAGCTTTACGGCGCTTTTTTCCTGGCTCTGGTTTGGCACCCGTCCGACTGCCTTCCGTTGGATTATTATTACGACGATTTTCCTGGGGAGTAGTCTAACGGTGGTGGAAGACTGGGGCGGTCAGATTAGCCTCGATCCGATCGGCGTTATCCTCGGCATTGCCTCCGGTGTTGCCTATGCCCTGTACACCGTGAATGCCCAGGTCTGCTTCCGCCAAATTCACCCCGTTCCCTTCACTTGGATTAGCTTTAGCCTCACTTTAGGGCTATCTAGCCTCAGTCTCTGGCTTTGGCCCCTGCTGAACCCGGATTTTGGCGGTTTTGGCTTTAATAACAGCCCGATCGCCTCGACCGATTGGCTCCCCCTCTGGATTGGGGCGTTAGTCTCTGCCTTAGTGACCGTCACAGCCCATCTGCTGACGAATTTGGGCATCCAGGCGATCGGGGCAACAGCAGCGGCCCTTATTTCCGCCACAAATCCAACTTTAACGGTGATTTTGGCCTGGATTCTGCTCCAGGAGCAACTTCAGCCCATCCAAATCCTGGGGGTGGCGATCGTCACGGCTAGCGTCGCCCTCCTCAGCCGCGAATACCAACCCGATCGCCCCTCCTCCAAATCCGCCTAAATCCGTCTTTATCCGCCTTTATCCGACCTATCCCCTAGTCCACCCCAATCATAGTAGGGTAGACAATATCCAGCCCAAGGCTGGGCATCCTGACCCACCTCACTGCCCCAACCCAGACCATGCTTCCCCCCGATCACCCCATCGTCCACGAAAGCTTTGCCATTATCGATGCAGAAATCGGCCCCCACAGCTTCACGGCGGCGGAATATGCCATCGTTCAGCGAATTATCCACAGCACCGCCGACTTTAGCCTCAAAGAGCAGATTTATTTCAGTCCCGGCGCGATCGATCGGGGCATCACCGCCCTACGCCAAGGGCTGCCGATCGTCACCGATGTCACCATGGTGCGCCAAGGCGTGAGCAACCTCGCCAAGCAGGGCTTTGGCAATACCCTCGTGGCCGCGATCGACCATGGCGACACCCCCGCACCGGGCAAAACCCGCACCGAAACCGGGATGAACTACTGCATCTCCCGCTACCCCCAAGCCCTTTACGTCATCGGCAATGCCCCGACCGCGCTGCTGACCCTTTGCGAAGCGATCGACCAAGGCCGATCGGCTCCGGCCCTCGTCATTGGCGTGCCCGTGGGCTTTGTGGCCGTAACTGAGTCTAAAGCAGCCCTCGCCGCGCTCTCCGTGCCCCAAATCCGGGTAGACGGTCGCAAGGGCGGCTCCCCCGTCGCAGCGGCGATCGTCAACGCCCTCATTCGCCTTGCTTTATAATGGACCCCTTGATCAGGAGATTAACCTATGGCAACGGTTACCATCGCTCCGATGGAGCTAGAGGCATTTTTTGACTATACAGCAGAGAAAAATAGCCTATATGAGCTAGAAGATGGAGAGCCGATCGAGATGCCCCTAGAAAGCGAGCTAAATCGTCGGATTGCAACCTTTTTGCTGGTTTATTTTGCCCAGTTAGGCGTTGCACCCCACTGTTTGAGCCTGAAGACGGAGGTGGTAGTCAGTGGGGCAGGGCCAACGGTCCAAGTACCGGATTTATTGGTGCTGTCGGAAGTGTTGGCAGAAGTTCTGGCGGGGGCAACCCGATCGACCGTGTTGCCAGAAATGCCGCCCCCTCGGTTAGTGGTGGAGGTGGTGTCACCGGGGAAGAAGAACCGCGATCGGGATTATCGCTACAAGCGATCGCAGTATGGGGCGCGAGGCATTGGGGAATATTGGATCGTGGACCCGGTGGAGGGATGCATCACCGTGTTGATCTGGGTCGAGGGACTCTATGAGGAAGAGGTCTATGGCGAAGATGCGGTGATACAGTCGCCTTTTTTACAAGCCTTGGGCGCTACAGCCGGTTTACCCGTGCGCCAAGTCTTAACAGCGGGCATCCTGCCCTAAAGAACTCTCACCGTAGGGGCCATCCCCCCGTGGTTGACCCGGTTTTGTGCCCCCCGCCGATCGTGGCAATGATGGAAATTCTGGAAATTATGGATGGCGATCGGTAGGGGCAATCCCCCCGTGGTTGACCCGGTTTTGTGCCCCCCGTCCATATTTCCAAATGGGTATGCCATGCATGAATGGTCCCGTTGCGGCGAAACAGGGCGGGCACGGGGGCACCGCCCCTACCGGG
>JBMTWK010000086.1:0-9239 GCA_049452395.1 Prochlorothrix sp.
GGGGGTGGGGGGGGGGGACGGGGAAGGTGTTCCAGCCGAGGGTGTTGGAGTAGCGATATCGGGTTTCGAGTTTGCCGCAGACGGTGGCGATCCAGACGAGGTGCAGTCTTGATGATAATATTCCAAAATCCACAAGAGTAGCATCATAAATCGCTGAAGCTGAATCAGCTATGACTTGGGATTTTCCTTGCATTAATCCCACAGTTAAAAAATTACGCTTCTCTGAAAAATGTCGAGGTATAAGAATACTTAAACCATCACAATGAGGAGCATAAACAAATTGATAAGGCTTATCAGCATGATCGTTTGCTTGTTTCCCTTTACTTTTTTTTCTTAAGTCTTGAACTTTGGCAATGCGTTCTTTGATTTCAGGGACATTAGAACATATATCGAGATTTTCAGTATCAATCCAGAGACAATATCTCAAAGAACCGCGAATGAATTCTTGTGATCCAATATACTGACGAATTAGAATTTTAGCTTCAGGATGCCGCGACAGTAATTGATCACGCTCAGATCTAGCAAAGATAAGATTACCTCCATCTGTAGGTTGATTACCTTTACTCATGGAAGATAGATCATGATTTGCAATATTCTGTTTTCTAACAATTATTTCTGAGCCTTTTATTAAGTATGGACCAATGGAATTAACTTCATACATGGCTTCAGTAAAGAATAACCTTTTTTGTAGTAGCTGGTTGGTTGTTAACCCAATAATTACACAAGTAACACCTGCATTATGACTAGCAAGATTACTCCAGCGAAATGACGTATAAGCAAAGTGGATGTGATTATTTTCTTTATAAATAAGCGGCCAAAGCATAGCAACTTGCTCGCCTTGTGTAATTGAGTTAGTTGTAACAAATGCACTGCAAGAGTTAGCGATTCTATTAAATCTAGCAGCTTTCATCATAAATGCTGCAACATAATCTAAGTCCTTATATTTTTTGAGTGTTGCCGAAAAAATATTAGCCATATCGTCTTTTTGTTCGGCAGTTTGATTTACACTTCCCTGATACGGCGGATTTCCACAGATATAGGTCTCCCCTCCCTCATTTTCAAACTCAATCTCCGCCTGATCCGCTGTTTCCTGCCAGAGATCTAGATCCTCCCGCTGCACCTTCACCCCCGTTCCCGTCGGCGGGCAAATACTCAACCAATCCAGCCGCAACGCATTCCCGCAAGTGATCCAATTCTCCGCCTTCAGCGGCAAAAACTCCGCCAACGCAAGCTGCTGCCCCCGGTAGAGCACATTGCACTGGTATTCCGCAATAATCAGCGCCAACCGCGCAATCTCACAGGAAAAATGCCGGATTTCAATCCCCCGGAAATTGGTCAGGGGAATCTCCGACGGGCGATCGGCCTCCCCCCGCCGCCGGTTCAGTTCCGCCTCGATCGATCGCATCTCCTTATAGGCAATCACCAAAAAATTCCCCGACCCACAGGCCGGATCAAAAACTCGGATTTTCGCCAACCGTCGCCGTAAATTCAGCAACTTGCGGGGATTATCCCCCGCCGCCGCCAGTTGGGCACGTAAATCATCCAAAAACAGCGGATTCAGCACCTTAAGGATATTGGGCACACTGGTATAGTGCATCCCCAGCGCCCCCCGTTCCGCCTCATCCGCCACCGCCTGAATCATCGACCCAAAAATATCGGGATTAATCTTGGTCCAATCGAGATTGCCGATGTGGAGCAAATACGATCGGGCAATCTTGCTAAAGCGGGGAACGCCCTCACCCCCGACCTCTCTCCCAGAACGGGAGAGGGGAGAAAGAGCCTCTTGTTCCTCTTCTCCTGCCTTGGGAGAAGGGGCTAGGGGATGAGGGTCACCAAACAACCCCCCATTGGCATAGGGAAACTGATTCGCCCAATTGCGGATCTTAGCCGCCTCGCGCTCTGCCTGGGGCGTAGCCATCGCCCGAAAAATCTCCCCCAGCACCTCGTGGGTATTGGACGCATCCCCCGCGCTCATCTGGGCCACCGCCTGGGTAAACAGCCCCTCGCTGTGGAAAATATTGGTATCCTCCGCAAAAAAGCAGAAAATCAGCCGCGCCATAAAGTGATTCATCTCCTGGCGGCGCTCTGCCGTGTCCCAATCGGGGTTATCCTTGATTAGCTCGATATAAAGCCGATTGAGGCGAGCCGTTGCCTTAATATCAAAAGCATTTTCCCGGATCTGCTTAACCGTCGTAATTCCGGCTAAAGGCAGAAAAAAGCCGAAATAGTCCGCAAACTTGGGATAGTCACAGGCGATCGTCTCCCCTTCAACCAAATTCTCCGCCTGAAAGTCTTCCCCATCTGTCGCCAGGATAAACTTGGCTTTATGCTTAGTCGTCGCCGGACTCTCCCGCAGCGCCGTCAGCGTCGCCGCCACCTCCCCCCTAGGACAGACCTTGAGGTGAATATTGTTGTGCTGGAGCACTCCCCCTAAATCTGACTTGTTCGTTGTGCCACTTTTAAGCTTGGCGATCGTCGTTGCCTTATTAAAGGCTTCTAGAAAAGCAAAGGGGAACTGCTCCGAGCTAAAGGGCGCGGCGGCAAGCTGGGAAATCGCCTCTTCAATTTCAACTGCATTCATGGCTTAAAAATGAGAATTTAGGCACAGGAATCCCCTCACTCAGTCTGGAGCTTACCTGATTGCCAGGTCCAAAGGTCTTGGAGGGGGGCGGTTTTTGTGCCCAATGCTGCAAGGCCAGACTGATTCGGCGATACCGAGATCCGAAGACCATCGAGGCACCCACCGTTTTGGGAAAAGATTGGGGGGAAGTAGCGCGATCGGTTGCTGGGTAGTGTAACGGTCTGGGTCTTGCCTGTAAAGCAGGTTATGGCCCTAGGGCAGAATCCCCGGTCGGGGTCGTGCTCCTGTGGCTCCCTTCTTTGCGCAAAACTGGGTCAACCACGGGGGGATTGCCCTTACCCGATCGGTGAGCAAAACCGGGTCAACCACGGGGTTTGCCCCTACCGAATTGGTGGAGAACTGCCAAGGTGAGAACCCGCCTCAAGATTGCAAGGGACACAGGGAAAGGGAGGAGAGGGGTTGGGTTGGGGGCATGGTCCCGAAGGGGGCGGGGAGTAAAGGTTTGAGCCTCCAGGGTAGTGTGTAAACCGCCGTACTCTCTAAAATGGGAGCATGACTGAGAGAATGACGGGGAGTATTCCGATGACGATCGCCCTTCTTTGGTACCGGAACGATCTGCGCCTCACTGATCATCAAGCCTTGTACCAGGCCCTTGCCTATCTCCAGGGTCAGCGCCCTGGTCAGCTTTTGCCGTTGTATTGCTTTGATCCGCGTCACTTTGCTACAACAGCCTTTGGTTTCCCGAAAACCGGCCCTTTTCGATCGCAGTTCCTCTGGGAGAGTGTGGCGGGGTTGCGGCGGGAGTTGCAGGGGCGGGGGACAGACTTGGTGGTGCGGTGGGGGGAGCCGGAGCGGGTGATCCCGGCGATCGCGGCCCAGGTGGGAGCGGGGGCGGTGTTTTGCCAGGGTGAAGTGTTGCCGGAGGAAGTTGCCGTAGAGCAGCAGGTACAGCAGGGACTGGAAACATTGGGTCTGAAGATGACAGTACTGCCCTGGGGGGCAACTCTGCTGAATCCGGCGGATTACCCCCAGGTTTTCCCAGCTTTACCGCGCCTGTTTACGGATTTCCGCAAAGCCGTTGAGCGCTCTTGGACTGTTCCTGATCCCCTGCCTGGGCTAGACTCACTGCCGCCCCTTCCCGCTGGGGTTTCTCCCGGTGAGTTGCCGCCCTTTGCCCAAACGGGCCTGGAACCGCCGATTTTTGAGTCCCGATCGGTCCTCTCTTTCCAGGGGGGTGCAGAGGCGGGGCGCGATCGGCTGGATCACTATTTCTGGCGGAGCGATTGCCTCAAATCCTATAAAGAAACCCGTAATGGGCTGCTAGGGGCGGATTATTCCTCAAAATTCTCCCCCTGGCTAGCCCTGGGCTGTCTCTCTCCCCGCTGGATTTATCAGCAGGTCAAAGCCTACGAGGCCGATCGGGGCCAAAATCAGTCTACCTACTGGCTGGTGTTTGAGTTGCTCTGGCGGGATTTTTTCCGGTTTACGGCGGCACAAGCGGGGCCGAAGTTATTTCAGGCGGGGGGGATTCAGGGGCTAGCAGTGCCCTGGGTGGTGGATTGGGAGTTATTTGAGCGATGGCGGCGGGGAATGACGGGTTATCCCTTTGTGGATGCCAATATGCGGGAATTGGCGGCGACGGGGTTTATGTCGAATCGGGGGCGGCAGAATGTGGCCAGCTTTCTGACTAAGAATTTGGGGCTGGACTGGCGCATGGGGGCGGAGTGGTTTGAGTCGTTGCTGATTGACTATGACGGCTGTAGCAACTGGGCCAACTGGAACTATACGGCGGGGGTGGGCAATGATGGCCGGGGGTTCCGCTATTTTAATATTCTCAAGCAAGGGCGAGATTACGACCCCAGAGGTGACTATGTGCGCCATTGGCTTCCGGAGTTGGCGGCGATTCCGGGGGAGCAGATTCATCAGCCTTGGACGGTGACGGCGATCGATCGCCAGCGCTGGGGACTGCCGAACCCGTTGGCCTATCCCGATCGTTGTCTGGATTTTTGGCAGTCACTCAAGACTCAAGAACAGCGCTATCCGGTGGCTGAACGTTAACCTCTCATCGCCCCTACGGTGAATTTTGGTGATATATGGGCGTAGAGGCCGGGTTTTCCGGTCTTGGCTTGGGCTGTGTGTGCCTGATGTGTGCTAGGGGTGAGCGTTGCGCAAATCGTAAAATAATATGAAAAAAACGTAACCTTAACCCTAAAAACTTAATTAATTTCTCCCCCCTTCCCCCGAAGTATCCCTGAAGATAACCCTGGGAAAGCTTAGGCTAGGGAAGCCTTGGCTCCTCAGCCATCTCCCTCCAGTCTTTGCACGAACCTCACGGTCGTCTCTTCAACCTATGAAAAACGTTCCAGCTTCAATCTTAACCCTGGTCACTGGTGTTGTTGTGACCTTGCTCAGCCTCTGGGTTGGCAAAAATGTCCACCTACTGCCTGCGCAAGCCTCAGAACAGGCTCCCTTGGTGGATGATCTGTTCTCCGTCATGCTGACCATTGGCACCGCCATCTTCATTATTGTGGAAGGGGCGTTGTTGTTATTTATGATTCAATTTCGCCAGCAACCGGGGGATGAGTCCGACGGTTCGCCGATCGAGGGCAATATTCCCCTAGAAATCGTCTGGACGGCGATTCCCTCCGTTATTGTCATCGGTCTGGGCATTTATAGTGTCGAAGTCTATGCAGAAATGGGGGGCTTTAACCCTGAGGGCGGCGCGATGATGGCCCATCACCATGGGGGCGGCTCCCATAATATGTCCACCATCGGCAGCGCGATCGCCGCACCCCTAGACGGCAGCGAAATGTACACTGCTCCGGCCCTGGGGGATGACCTACCTGAAGCAGAGATGCAGGTGGCCCGTAGCTACGGTTTGGGGGCCAAGCCCGGAGATGAGGGAGTTGCGCCGGATCTGACGATCGAAGTTACCGGAATGCAGTTTGCATGGCTGTTTAACTATCCCGCTGAAGGGGTCTATGCGGCTGAAATGCATGTTCCGGTGGGCAAAACGGTTCATCTCAACTTGGCGGGCACCGATGTAATCCATGCCTTCTGGCTCCCGGAATTCCGGATTAAGCAAGACGTGCTCCCCGGCCAAAAAACGGAGCTTCAGTTTGTTGCAACCAAAACGGGCCAGTATCCGATCGTCTGTGCTGAACTCTGCGGCTCCTACCATGGGGGGATGCGGGCGGACTTATTTGTGGACACCCCGGAGGACTACGCTGCTTGGGTTGCGGAAAATACCTTTGCCCAGAACGGTGAAATTCCCACTTTGGCCGCTAGCCCAGCCGAACTGTCAGAAATTGAGTTTTTAGCGCCCTACGCCCAGGATCTGGGGGTAGACCGCGCCATGATTGACCATCTAGCCCATTTAGAGCATTAATTCTGCGCTTCTTATGACACAAGCACAAGTCCCGATGGAGAATGCACCATCGCCGGAACCCAATGAAGGTCACACGCTTCCCCCGTGGAAGTGGTACCACTACTTTTGGTACAACGTTGATCACAAGGTCATTGGCATCCAGTATCTGGTCCTATCCTTTGTTTTCTATCTCATTGGCGGGTTAATGGCCCTAGCCATGCGGACAGAACTGTATACGGCCAATTCTGACGTTCTAGATCCCACACTCTACAACGCTTTTCTGACGAACCACGGCACCATTATGATCTTCCTGTGGGTGGTGCCAGCGGCGATCGGGGGATTTGGGAACTACCTGATACCCCTGATGGTGGGTGCGCGGGACATGGCGTTTCCCAATTTGAACGCGATCGCCTTCTGGCTCAATCCGCCTGCGGGTCTGATCTTGCTGAGCAGCTTCTATTTTGGCGGTGCCCAGAGCGGTTGGACCTCCTACCCGCCCTTGAGCCTGATTACGGCTCCTGTGGCCCAAAGTATGTGGATTTTTAGCATTGTCCTGGTGGGAACTTCCTCCATTATGGGGGCGGTTAACTTTCTGGTGACCATCTTCAAAATGCGCCGTCCCGGCCTCAAGTGGCTGCAACTGCCCCTGTTCTGCTGGGCTATGGTTGCAACCTCGGCCTTGGCGCTCTTTTCCACGCCTGTTTTGGCTGCTGGCCTGATTTTGCTGTTGTTTGATATTAACTTCGGCACTTCCTTCTTCCGGCCTGATGCGGGGGGAAATATCGTCATTTACCAGCACTTATTCTGGTTTTACTCCCACCCGGCGGTGTATCTGATGATTTTGCCAATTTTTGGCATTATGTCGGAAATTATCCCCCCCCACGCCCGTCGCCCGATTTTTGGCTACCAGGCGATCGCCTACTCCAGCCTTGCCATTTGCATCGTCGGTCTCTTTGTCTGGGTTCACCACATGTTCACCAGTGGTACCCCGCCTTGGATGCGGATCTTTTTCACGATTTCGACCCTAATTGTGGCCGTTCCGACGGGGGTGAAGATTTTTAGTTGGGTTGCGACGCTGTGGGGCGGCAAAATCCGCTATACCAGTGCCATGCTCTTCTCAGTGGGCCTGATCTCCATGTTTGTGATTGGGGGGATTAGCGGTGTCACCCTAGGAACCGTGCCCTTCGATATCCACGTCCATGACACCTACTATGTGGTGGGTCACTTCCACTATGTGTTGTTTGGTGGTTCGGTTTTTGGCATTTATGCCGGAATTTACCACTGGTTCCCCAAGATGACGGGGCGAATGCTCAATGAAGCCTGGGGTAAGGTGCATTTTGCCATGACTTTCGTGGGCACTCACCTGACCTTTCTGCCCATGCATGAAATGGGACTCCAGGGGATGCCACGCCGGGTTGCCCTCTATGATGCTCAGTTTGAGGGACTGAACCACTACTCCACCTATGGTGCGATGTTGCTGGGTCTGTCGGTGCTTCCCTTCTTGATTAACATTATCTGGAGCTGGAACTTTGGGCCAGAAGCCGGGGACAATCCCTGGAACGCGCTAACGCTGGAATGGACCACCAGTTCGCCGCCTTTGGTGGAAAATTGGCCCGGTGCGGTGCCTTTGGCCCGCGATCCCTACGGCTACGGTCATGCACCGGGACGGCGATCGATCGAGAGTGTGAGCGGCTCCGATATCTGGGGATCTTAGTTTGATGGAATGGGGTGGGCCTTGCCTGCCCCACGGGTGCATCCCACTTTCGCAAATGCGCCCCTCATCCCCCAGCCCCTTCTCCCAGGACGGGCGAAGGGGAGCAAGAATTTTCAAAGTCCCTCTCCCGCTTTGGGAGAGGGATTTAGGGTGAGGGCTTCTAAATTGGGATACACCCTGCCCCACTGCGGTGAATGGGGGGTTTCCTGGGTTCAGGGCACTGGGCCAGACAGTTTGGCGTAATTTCCTGGGCTTAGCTCCCCCTTGGTCACTCTTGTTGCTATTCCGCCTGTTCCTATCCCGCTTGTTACTATTACTACAGAGGGCGATCGTCTATGGTGAATTTATCTGAGTCCTTCTCAAACCTCAGTCCTGCTGCTGAGACTGAAGCAACGGATGCCTACGAAGGTCACCACCATCCAGATTTCCGCGTTTTCGGTCTGATTATCTTCCTGCTCTCGGAATCCTTAATGTTTGGGGGACTCTTTGCCACTTACCTCATCATGCGGGGTACAACCGCTGAGTGGCCTCCGGAAGGAACCGAAGTAGAATTGCTGCTGCCGACCCTGAACACGATTATTCTGGTGTCCAGTAGCTTCGTCATCCATAAGGGTGATGTTGCGATTAAAAATAACGATTTGAAGGGTCTACGCCTCTGGTACATTGCCACGGCTGTGATGGGGGCAATTTTCTTGGGTGGTCAAGCCTATGAGTACTTGACCTTGGGCTATGGTTTAACGACCAACACCTTTGCTAACTGCTTCTATTTGATGACGGGGTTCCACGGTCTCCATGTCTTTGTGGGATTGCTGCTGATTCTGGGGGTGCTGTGGCGCTCTCGGCGCGATGGCCACTATTCCGAACATAAGCACACGGGTGTGGAAATGGCGGAAATTTACTGGCACTTCGTCGATATCATCTGGATTGTCCTGTTTGTCTTGCTCTATATCTTGACTAACTTCGCTTAATCTATTTCCCGTCACCTATCTCTTAATGCTTGTTGATGCCCATGCTTTGTGTGGGCATTTTTGTTGTTGGGGTTGTGCTGCTGGGGTTGTGCTGTTGGGGCTTTGCTGCTGGAGTTTTGCTGCTGGAGTTTTGCTGATTACCATAGACTTGATTAGCATGGATCGGATTGGCACCTCTTGCGATCCCTAAAGCATTAAAAGCACTCTTGCTCCCCTCTCCCGCTCTGGGAGAGGGGCTGGGGGTGAGGGGGCGTGTGATTAAAACCTCTAGACTACAGATTTCAGTTGATTGGTGGCTGTATTGAGCTTTTCTGTGCCCAGTTTGGTCTGGCGTACCCCTTCCGCCGACTGACTCGCCACTTCATTGAGTTGGTTCATGGCCAGGGTGACCTGACTGATGGCATCTGCCTGCTGTTTGGAGTTGAGGGCAATCATTTGGCTGCTGTCGGCCATCTGCTGAATCGCCAGGGCAATGTCCTCAAAGGCATCGGCGGTCTGTTGGGCGGCAGTGGCTCCCTGCTCCACATTGCGCCGCCCTTGATCGGTCACGTTAACCGTCGCCAGCACAGCCTTTTGAATATCACTGACCAATTCCCCGATTTTGCTACC
>JBMTWK010000087.1:0-9219 GCA_049452395.1 Prochlorothrix sp.
TTAAGAAATTATTAAGTGTAAAGAATTATTTAGGTTATGATAAAGGGCAACTTTGCAAAGGACACCCCCACACCGAGGGCATTGCGCCTGCCGTTGCATTGAGATCTATTGAGATTGCTATCGAAACCTCGCTTCTCCGGTCGGACCCGCTATGTTGGTTATACCCCTGCCCCGGATTCCTACCGTCGTCTGATCGATCGCTGACGATATCCAGCCGATTCCTTGCACTCCCCTAGGGCGCTTGGGGATTTCCACACTGCGTTTACTCGTACCGAGTTTCAGGACACCATGAATACTGCCACTCTACCCGCCCCTGTCGTTCCTGGCGAGACCTACGACGTTGAGATTCCAACCTGGTTAAATAGTTGTCTGATTCGCCAGAGTAACGCTAACCCAGGCTATGACTTCTGTGAGGTTAACTCCACCTCCTTCGCGGACTCCCCGGAATCCGTAGACCTGATTTGTCGGGCCTTTCAGTTTGCCTACTGTTTGCACAATGGCCAGCTTCGTCAGTCTGGAGAACCCTATATTGCGCATCCGATCGCAGTGGCCGGAATTTTGCGGGAATTGGGCGGAGATGCCACGGTAATTGCGGCAGGATTCCTCCATGATGTGGTGGAAGACACCGATGTGACCCTGGAGGAAATTGAGGCTCAGTTTGGGGCTGAGGTCAGTCACTTGGTGGAGGGCTTGACCAAACTTTCTAAGTTTAACTTCTCTAGTAAAACCGAGAGACAGGCAGAAAACTTCCGACGGATGTTTCTGGCCATGGCCCAGGATATTCGGGTGATTTTGGTGAAGCTGGCCGATCGGCTCCATAATATGCGGACGCTGGAGTTTATGTCGGAAGAGAAGCGCCGTATTAAAGCCCTGGAGACACGGGAAATTTTTGCTCCCTTGGCGAATCGCCTGGGAATTGGGCGCTTGAAATGGGAACTGGAGGATTTGTGCTTTAAGTACCTGGAACCCACATCCTATCGGGAAATTCAGACGCTGGTTGCTGAAAAACGGGCCGATCGGGAAGCCCGGATTAACCAGGCGATCGAAATTCTGCATCAGCGCTTGGACGGTTGGAATATCCAGCCGATCGACCTCAGCGGTCGTCCCAAGCACCTATACAGCATTTACAGCAAAATGCAGAAGCAACATAAAGAATTTCACGAAATCTACGATGTTGCTGCCATTCGGATTATTACGACGACGATCGATGAGTGCTACCGCGCCCTAGCCGTTGTTCACGATGCTTTTCGCCCAATTCCGGGCCGCTTTAAGGACTACATCGGCCTGCCCAAGCCCAACCGTTACCAATCCCTCCACACTACCGTTATTGGCCTCTCCGGTCGGCCCATGGAAGTGCAAATCCGTACCCTAGAAATGCACCAAATTGCCGAGTATGGAATTGCAGCCCACTGGAAATACAAGGAATCCGGCGGGTCCAAGAGCACCATCACCACCAGCGATGAGAAATTTAGCTGGTTGCGGCAACTGCTGGACTGGCAGAGCGATCTCAAGGATGCGACGGAATATCTGGAGAATATCAAAGATAACCTCTTTGATGAAGATGTTTACGTCTTTACGCCCCAAGGGGATGTGATGGCCCTTGCGCGGGGGGCGACGGCGGTGGACTTTGCCTATCGCATCCATACGGAAGTGGGGAACCACTGCGCGGGTGCTAAGGTCAACGGGCGGCTGATTCCCCTGGAAACACCCCTGAAAAACGGCGATATTGTCGAAATTGTCACCCAAAACAGCGCCCACCCCAGTATGGACTGGCTCAATTTTGCGGTCAGCAATGGGGCCAAAAACCGCATCCGCCAGTGGTTTAAGCGCTCCCACCGCGATGAAAATCTGCTGCGGGGGCGGGATATGCTGGAAAAAGAGATGGGAAAACAGGGTTTTGAGGCATTACTGAAGTCGGACCCCATGAAGCTGGTGGCTGAGCGCTGTAACTACGCCAATGTCGATGATTTGCTGGCAGGTTTGGGCTACGGTGAAACCACCCTCAACCATGTGGTCAATCGCATTCGGGAGGCCGTTAAGGCCCAGCAGGGAAGCACCTTTCACCCCAGCTCCTTAGCAGAGGAAGCAACACTGCACGTCTCGACGACCAAAAGCCAGCCCCACTGCCCAACGGGGAGCCATTCGCCGATCGTGGGCCTAGAAGGCATGGTTTACCGCTTGGCGGGCTGTTGTACGCCCCTGCCCGGTGAGGGAATCTTGGCAGTGGTCTCCCTGGGGGGGCGGGGCATTAGTGTCCATCGCCAAACCTGCCCCAATGTGGCGGAAATTCCGGGCGATCGCCTGATTCCCGTCAGTTGGAATACCCAAAACAAGAGCGGACGCAGCCAAACCTATCCGGTGAGCTTGCAGTTGGAGGTGATCGATCGGGTGGGCGTGCTGAAGGATGTTCTGATTCGCCTCAGTGATCATGACATCAATGTGCGCAATGCCCAGGTCAACACCGACAAACATAAGATTAAACCGGCAGTGATTGACCTTTGCCTCGATATTTGCGACCAGGAGCAGCTTTACCGAGTTTCTTGCCAGTTAAAGCAGATGACGGACGTTCTGACCCTCCGGCGGGTCAACAGTCTCGAAAACTGCCACTAGAATCGTCCCAGTAACAGGTACATCCCACTTTAGAACAATCTCGCTAGGGGTCGCGCCCCTGTGGCTCCCCGCTTCGAGCAAAACCGGGGCAACCACGGGGGGTTTGCCCCGACCCCATTGATCCCCCCCAACCTTAGATGGGACTCTATGCCACTAGGGCGATAAGTCCAAAGCGAGAATTTAGAGAATACAGCAAATCAGTCTATTTAATGGAGTATTCTGGATGATTTCATCAGATCTAATTTCAACCTTGCGAGGGCTAAGCCGCTCGGATAAGTTCTACATCATGCAGCTTCTAATCTCAGAACTGGCTCAGCAGGAAACCGATCTCCTGAAAGCTGATCAAGCCTATCCTATCTGGTCTCCCTATGGTGCAGACGCTGCGGCAGCTATCATGCTTAACGTGCTCCACGATGCCAAAACTCAAGACCATGCCTAATCCTGAGCGGTATCCATTTCTGATGGGTGATCCCACTTTAGGTGAAGCCAGTTTTCGCCCTTATTTGCCCTTTACCTTGCTGAATCAACAAGTGGCCGTTCCAGTATCGGCTCTCTTAGATACGGGTGCCAGTGTCAATGTGCTGCCCTACTCCCTAGGATCTGAACTGGGTTACAGTTGGGAACGACAAACCACTTCCTTGAGCCTAACAGGAAACTTAGCCCAATATGAAGCGCGTGTTGTTCTCGTACAAGCTGTTGTTGGGCAATTTGAGCCTGTGCAACTTGTCTTTGCATGGACTCAAGCGATGAATGTGCCGCTAATTCTAGGCCAAGTGAACTTTTTTATGGAGTTTGATGTTTGCTTCTACCGTTCACAGCTAGAGTTTGCAGTCAGTCCTAAACCTTCGCTCGTAGGCTAGCCGTCTTGGCTGTCTATGGGCAACAGTGGAATGCTCCCGCTTTTGGGATTATTATGGGATTTCTGGGGATTAAATAATGATAACCCGATCGCAGTTGTGGCAGTTTTGGATCGATCGTGGCGGCACCTTTACGGATATTGTTGCCCAGCGGCCCGATCGTCAGGTTGTAACCCATAAATTACTGTCAGAAAATCCCCAACGCTACAGCGATGCGCCGTTACAGGGCATTCGGGACTTAATGGGGTTAGGGCCGGAAGATCCGATTCCGGCGGAGCAGATTGCCCTAATTAAGATGGGAACCACAGTGGCCACCAATGCCCTGCTGGAGCGGCAGGGAGAGCCGACGGTTTTACTGATTACAGCGGGTTTTGGCGATGCATTGGCCATTGGTTACCAAAATCGACCGGATATTTTTGCATTACAGATTCAGAAGCCGGAATTACTCTACGATCGGGTTATTGAAGTCCCAGAGCGCCTCAGTGCCCAGGGTGAAGTGCTGCAACCGTTGGATTTAGCCGCCGTTGAGACTCCCCTACGCCAAGCCTATGCTGAGGGGTTGCGCTCCTGTGCGATCGTCCTCCTCCATGGCTATGCTTACCCCCAACATGAGCAAAAGTTAGCTAATTTAGCAAAATTAATCGGTTTCCCCCAGGTTTCCGTCTCCCATAAAGTCAGTCCTCTGATTAAACTCATCAGTCGCGGTGATACAACGGTGGTGGATGCTTACCTGTCGCCTGTGTTGCGGCGCTATGTCGATCGGGTTACGGCGGGATTAGGGGAATCTATGGGTCAGGGCAAGCCTAGGGGAATTACGGTTGCAGAAGAGGGCAACCACGGGGGGATTGCCCCTACGGGTGGGTTAAACCAGGGTAAGAACGGGGGAATTACGGTTGCAGAAGAGGGCAATCACGGGGGGATTGCAGCTACAGAACAGGGCAACCACGGGGGGTTTGCCCCTACCGATGGATTAAACCAAGGCAACCACGGGGGGATTGGGGCTACAGAACAGGGCAAACACGGGGGGATTGCCCCTAACGATGGGTTAAACCAGGGCAAACACGGGGGGATTGCCCCTAACGATAGGGATAAAACCAAAAAAGGGCCAAAATTGCTGTTTATGCAGTCCAATGGGGGCTTAACGGCGGCGGAAGCCTTCCAGGGTAAGGATAGCTTACTGTCGGGTCCGGCAGGGGGCTTGGTGGGGGCGGTGCAGGTGTGCAGGGCCGCAGGGTTTGAGCAGGTGATTACCTTTGATATGGGGGGGACTTCTACGGATGTGGCCCACTATAACAGTGAATATGAGCGACAGTGGGAGACAGAGCTAGCAGGGGTGCGCTTGCGGGCACCAATTTTAGCGATCCACACCGTTGCAGCGGGGGGCGGGTCAATTCTGCGCTTTGAGTCCGATCGCTTCCAGGTGGGACCAACCTCCGCCGGAGCCTATCCCGGACCAGCGGCCTACGGCCAAGGGGGACCGCTGACGGTGACCGATGCCAATGTGCAGTTGGGCTATCTGCAACCCCAGTTTTTTCCCCAGGTTTTTGGGGCGGATGGGCGGCAACCGCTGGATAAAGAAGCCGTACAGCAGCAATTTCAGGATTTAGCCGAATTAATACGGGTTGCGACGGGAATTGACCGCAGTGCAGCGGCGATCGCAGCGGGGTTTCGGGCGATCGCCATCGAAAATATGGCCAATGCGATCCAAAAAATCTCCGTACAGCGCGGCTATGACCTCAGTGATTACGTTCTCTGTTGCTTTGGGGCAGCGGGAGGGCAGCACGCCTGTGCCCTAGCCCAACGCTTGGGGATGGGCAAAATTTTGATTCACCCCTACAGCGGCATTTTGTCGGCCTATGGCATGGGGGTGGCCGATCGGCGCTTACTCAAGGAGAAATCCTTAGAGAAAGCCTTAAACCTGGAAAATCTAGGGGAGATCAATCAGCTCCTGCAAGAGTTAGCCCAGCAGGGCCAGCAGGAGCTAGAGCACCAAGGGATCCCCGATGTGGTAGCGATCGATCGGCTGCTCCGCCTCCATCTCCGCTATGCCGGGAGCGATTCCCCCCTAGCCATCTCCTGGCCCCTAAATTCGCCCCTTCTCGCCAACCCTAAGCAGGTTCTCTCGCAAATCACCCAGGACTTCACCCAGCAGCACCAGCAGCGCTATGGCTTTGTTTTACCGGATCAGGCTTTAGTGGTTGCCATGGGGGAAGCAGAGATTATTGGGCGGACAGGGGTGATGGATCAGGGGGCAGCACCGGAGCCGCAGCAGGAAGAGCCGGAGATTGCCGCGATCGTAGACTGCTGTTTTGGGGAGGTTTGGCAGCAAACTTCGGTTTACCAACGCCAAAATTTGGGCCAAGGCTGTGAAATTGTCGGTCCGGCCTTGATTATTGAAGCTATAGGCACCAATGTCATTGAACCGGGTTGGCAAGCGATCGTGACCGACCAAGGCAACCTACTACTGGAGCCGAGGCCGATCGCCTCCCACGCCGATGCTGCCCCACCAGCCGCTACACAACAGCATCCGGGTCTGAGTCCCACAGGTTCCCCGACCGCCGATCCGGTGTTGTTGGAGATTTTTAATAACCGCTTAATGGCGATCGCGGAGCAAATGGGCTTTACGCTCGAAAACACCAGCCATTCTGTCAATATTAAGGAGCGGCTCGACTTTTCCTGTGCAATTTTTGACTCAGCGGGGCAATTAGTCGCCAATGCCCCCCATATTCCGGTTCACCTAGGGTCCATGGGGGAAGCGGTCCAAGCCTTGCGCCAACACCATGGCAAAGCCCTACCCCCCGGTACCGTTTATGTGTCCAACAATACCTACAACGGCGGAACCCATTTACCCGATATCACGGTTATTACCCCGGTTTTCCTCTCAGATGCTGGCCAGTTAGTCCCAACAGCAACAGAACCCTATCAGCCTCACTTTTACGTTGCCTCACGGGGTCACCATGCTGATATTGGCGGCATTACTCCCGGTTCGATGCCTGCCCAGAGTCAGACCTTGGCGGAAGAGGGGATTTTGCTCGATAACGAGGTTTTAGTTAAGGCGGGGGTTTTGCAACGGGAAGCCCTGTACCAAAGGCTAACCCAAGGGGCTTATCCCGCCCGCAACCCTGAACAGAATCTTGCAGACTTACAAGCTCAAGTCGCTGCCAATGAGAAAGGAGCGCAGGAACTGGCAAAACTGGTGCAACAGTACGGCTGGGAGATAGTAAAAGCCTATTTAGGCTATGTTCAGGATAATGGCGAGGCGGCAGTGCGGGGGGCGATCGATCGCCTGATCCAGGCCCACAGGTCACAAGGGGAGCCGCGATCGGCCCAGTCCCCAGCCCAGTCCCCGGTAGCGGCTCAGCCTAGTCAAGCAAGCGATACTCCAGTGGAGTTGCGATCGCAGTCCGAACTTGATCCAACGGTTATTCTCGGACCCTTTCGGGTTGAAATGGACTCAGGAGCAGGGATTCAAGTCAAAATTACCCTTAATGCAGCAACCCAGAGCGCAACCCTTGACTTTAACGGCACTTCCCCCCAGCAACCCACCAACAGTAACGCTCCCCTAGCAGTCTGCAAAGCCGTTGTCCTCTATGTTTTCCGCACCTTAGTTCCCGACCCAATCCCCCTCAATGCGGGCTGTTTGCGGCCCTTGACCCTGGTGGTCCCCCCTGGGTGCCTGCTCAACCCCCAGCCCCCTGCCGCCGTGGTTGCGGGCAACGTGGAAACCTCCCAAGCCTTAGCCGATGCCCTCTACGGTGCCCTTGGGGTCTTAGCGGCCTCCCAAGGCACCATGAACAACCTCACCTTTGGCAACGATCGCGCTCAATACTACGAAACCCTCTGCGGTGGCTCCGGGGCTGGTCCCGACTTTCCCGGCTGTGATGCGGTGCAAACCCACATGACCAATTCCCGGATTACCGACCCTGAGGTGCTGGAGCAGCGTTTTCCAGTGCAATTGCTGGAATTTAAAATTCGGCGAGGCAGTGGCGGCATGGGGCACTATCCCGGTGGCTGTGGTGCGGTGCGACGGTTACGGTTTCAGGAGTCGCTGACGGTCAATTTACTCAGCGATCGCCGCCGGATTGCACCCTTTGGGTTGGCGGGGGGACAGCCCGGAGCAGTGGGGGTGAACCGCCTCGATCGCGCCGATGGCAGTCGAGAAACCTTGGCGGGAACCGCGACGATCGCCGTAGAAGCGGGGGATATTTTGACCTTAGAAACACCTGGTGGGGGTGGTTTTGGCAAATCACCGTAATTCAGCAGCATTTTGGCCAAAATTCACCCCTTGAAAAAACGAGCCATTACAGCCCCGTTGCCCAGTCTTTAGCCCAGTTTAGGGTTTCCTGGACCAATTTAGGGCTTGCGGCCTCGCAGTAGAGCCGGAGTAGGGGTTCAGTGCCGCTAAAGCGCACCATTAGCCAGCGCTGGTCAGCAAGGCGGAACTTAAAGCCATCAGTGGTCAGGCAACTGATCACCCCTTGACCGGCAATTTCTGAGGGTGGGTTGTGCTGGAGGGTCGTTTGGACCCGATCGCGCACATCCATACTGGCCAAGGGTAGATCAATGCGATCGTAGGCCGACGAAAAGCCAGTTTTTTCTTGCAGATTGGCATAAAGTTGGCCTAAATCACAGCCTGACTCCACCATAGCTTCCAAAAGATACAGCGCCGACAGTAATCCGTCCCGCTCTGGGATATGGTTGCCGTAGCCAATGCCGCCGGACTCCTCACCCCCCAGCAGCACGGGCGTGGTCAGCATTCGATCGGCAATATACTTATAGCCCACCGCCGTTTCAGCCACCGGACAGCCGTAGAGTTCCGCCACCTTGGGCATCAGGTCAGAACCACTGACAGTTTTGATAAATTCCCCGCTTAAGCCCTGCCGCACCGCCAAATGCTCAATCAGAATCGGGATTAGCACCTGGGAACTCAGGAATTCGCCCGAATGGTCCACCGCTGCAATGCGATCGGCATCGCCATCAAAGACAAACCCCACCTTTAAGCCTGGGCCTTGGTCACTGCGAATCGCTCGAAACAGGTCCGCCAAGTGGCGCGGCAGGGGTTCCGGTGCTCCCCCGCCAAAGAGGGGATCCCGCTGACTGTGCAACTCCTCGATCTCAGTGCCCAAAATTTGGGCCAATCCCCCCGCTGCGGCCCCATACATAACATCGGCAAAGATCCGGATTTGTCCGGCCTGCACTGCCGCCCGAATCGCCTCAATTTTGACCTTACTGCGCAGCACTTCACAGTAACTCTCCCAGGGATTAAACTCCTGCCATTGGGAAGCTGCTGGAACCGCAGGTGCTTCGCCATTTTGTAGAATTGCTTCAATTTTTGCTGTGACTTCCGGCGGGACCGATCCCCCAAAGGCTCCCTTAACCTTGAGGCCGGAGTAGGAACCGGGGTTATGGCTAGCGGTAATGACCAGTGCCCCCAAGGCTTTTTGCTCAAAGGCGGCCCAGCTTAGGGCGGGGGTTGGGGCGTAGGTATTGGCCAAAATTGGCTCTAAACCGACGGCTTGAACGGCTAAGGCAACGGTTTGGGCAAAGGATTCCGATAAAAAGCGCCGATCGTAGCCCACCATAATCTTCGGCTGGGTCTGGGCTGTACTGTCCCCGTAAACCTCACCAAGAACCTGTGCCGCTGCGGCAGCGGCTCTATACAGTCGCTCTACGGTAAAATCAGCGGCAATTACGCCACGCCAGCCATCGGTGCCAAATTTAATCGGGCTAGGGGTCACGGAAAGGGGGTAAG
>JBMTWK010000088.1:0-9113 GCA_049452395.1 Prochlorothrix sp.
CCAGCCTCCTGCTCACACAACTTCAGCACAACTGCTCCGTTCTCTTAGAGAGGAAGAGGATCAATCGTGACTGAACTTAGCATTTACTTAGATACCTCAGCTTTACTTCCCTATTATCGTCAAGAACAGTTGAGCACAACAGTACAAACTCTGTTACAGAACACAGCCAGAGACGTGTTCATCAGTGACTTAACTGAAGTTGAGGTATTCTCTGCATTGGCACGCTTACAACGAATGCAAGAGCTAAATCAAGACCAAGTTACTGCTATAACCGAAAAATTAGAGGAACATATCCAAGAAGGCTTATTTCAGAAGCTCGCCCTTGATCAACAGAGTTTTCAGCAAGCAAAATCTTGGTTAAAAAGTGGTCAGACTGCGTTACGGACTTTAGATGCCCTTCATCTTGCCTGCGTTTTTTTCGCTAGAGTTGAGTTAGTTACTGCTGATACTGTACTAGCACAGTCTGCACAGCATTTTGGGGTTCCCGTACAACTTCTATGAGCTAATCGCTGAATTAGCTAATCAGGCTAAAGAAAATAAATCTTAGAGCAAGTATTTCAGGTATTTTAGACTCTTTGCTGACTCTCAACCTCAAGCTCAAGCTCAAGCTCAATTCTATGGCAACTTCCACGATCGACTTCACCACCCACCAAACCTATACAGTCACCGAGACCGATCGGCCCTTTCTCCAAACCGGGATTTCCTGGGCGCAATTTGAGGCGATCGAGGCCGCATTCGCCACCGTGCCCCATGTGCGGCTGACCTATGTTCAGGGAGTGTTGGAAATTATGGGCGTGGGCAAACTCCACGAAATGATCAGTAGCCTCTTGGGGTTACTCCTAGGGCAGTACTTTCTCCTCAAACAGATTCCTTTTCTGGCAACGGGCACCTACAACCAGAAAGTCGAAGGAATGACCGGGTTTCAGCCGGATTTGTCCTACTGCTTTGGGGAAGATGCGGCCCAGAAGGAGATTCCTGACCTTTGCATTGAGGTGGTGGTGACCAGTGGGGGTTTGGATAAGCTGCAAAAGTACTATTTGCGGGGCGTGCCGGAGGTTTGGTTCTGGGTGGAAGGCAACCTATACTTGTATGGCCTTACAGAAACGGGCTATGGGCCGATCGATCGCAGCCACTTTCTACCGGACCTCGACCTTGCCCACCTTGCCCACTGCCTCAGCCTTGAGTCGCATCTCGAAGCTATGACGACCTTTCAGCAGCGTTATCAAGCGCCTACACCCTAGACCCCTCAATATCCCTGGATTATGCCGATCTCCCTTTGGAGCCAAGACTACTGGACCGGTCATGCCGACATCGATCGCCAACACCAAACCCTCTTCGCCCTGATCAATACCCTCCACGAAGCCATGATGGAAGGCCAGGGGGATCAGGTGGTCTATCAGACCCTGCAAGAGCTAGCCAACTATACGATCGACCACTTTGCCACCGAAGAAGCCCTGATGCTGGCCCAGGCGTACCCGGACTATGACCGCCCGTCCAGCATGAACGGCTAAAACGGAAGGTTCAGGACTTGTTGCTGCGGTTAAACCGAGATCAAGTCACCACAACGATCGAAGTCTCCCAATTTCTGGCAGATTGGCTCATTCATCACATTAAAGGCGAAGATCAGAAGCTTTTTCAATATTTACACCAAAACATTGACCCAAACCCGCCCGCCTAGCGGAAACCCCGCCAGAATCCCCCTGGGATCGCCGATTTGCAATCGGCTGGCCTTTGCCTCCCAGAGAAAACTCCCTGCGGAAACCCCACCAGAGTCCCCCTGGGATCGCCGATTTGCAATCGGCTAGCCTTTGCCTCCCAGGGAAAACTCCCCTAACGTGATGAGTGACGCTTCCCCAGCCCCTCACCCTACATCCCTCTCCCAGCGCGGGAGAGGGACTTTGAAACCCCTTGCTCCTCTTCCCTGGGAGGGATCTGGGGGCGAGATCGGGGTGCTAAATCTCGCCTAGGGCGATCAGTTGCAGCAGACGCGGTGTACTGGGATCAAAGCCCGCAATATCCCAGGAATTCGGATCCTTGGGGTCTACTAGGGAAAACCCGTCAGGAACCAGGGTTATATAAACCGCCTTGGCTTTGGGATTCAGCTTACGGCGATATTCAGCTAGGGCTTGGCTGGGGTGTTGGCGACCGGCCCAGCTTTCGCAGTCCGTCCAAAAGCAGAAGCAATCGACCCACTGCTTGTGCTTGATGGCCCACTCATAGGCCACTGCCGCATCCGTTCCCCCAAAGTTGTTGTCCACAGCCTTTTGCATCGCACTGGCAAAGCTATCCCGTTGAGTAATCCCTAAATCCCGGAAGCTCGTTGAAAAACCTCGAATAATCGTGTTTTTCTCAGCCTTAGCACTGGCTAGGGCCATAGTTGCTGCAATTTCACAGCAGGTAAGTGCCATCGACCCCACGGTGTAGTAGCCCATGGACCCGGAGATATCCACAGCATGGAGAAAGGTTTGGCCCGTGGCGGGGATAGCTCCAAAGGCCCGATCGAGGGCAGTTTCCAGGATTTCGACGATTTCCGGCAGGGGAACCCAGGTTTTGCGGCTTTGGCCCAGCTTTCCCCCCGATCGATAGGTTTTGAGCGCCTTGAGGATATCAATGGGGTGAATGCGGCCTCGGCGTAGATGCTGCCGATCGGTCAGAACCTGAGCAACCCGCCCAATCAACCGGTTTTTCTTAGATTTTTTGCCCTTTTGGCGGGGAGAGGCCCCCAGCACACCCAACTGGGTGAGGGAACCAAGATTGCGCAACAGAGCACCGATCGGCATCTCTGCCACCAGTAAGGCCCAAGCCTCGGTCGTCATCTCCCCAATCGGTGCAACCATTTCGTGGGTCAGTCGTCCCTGCTCAATGGCGCGGCAGGTTCCCGCAGGATTGCGCTTCAGCCACTCATACCACCAAATTTGGCTTAAAGCAGGAGAAGGCGACCCAGAGGGTAGGGTTTTCCAACCCTCACAGGCCCAATGGAAGAGGCGATCGTGATCCGTCGTCGGGGGCTTAACATGGAACAGGCGCAGAATATCCCGGTGGGCAAAGCCTTGACGCTGTTGGTACTTCAACAGTTGGTAAGCCAAGGTTTTAACATCGGGATTGCTCAGCCACTGTTGCCCCGCCAGTCGTACTAATTTTCCAAAGCCGCGCAAGGACTTACTATAGCCCAGCCACTCATAGAAATGGCTAGCAATGCGCACAACATGGGGGAAAGTCTCCTGAAATGCGGCCTTAGCGGCGGGGGAGTCACCCAGGGACAGGAAAACTAAGGCCAACAGGGGCGCACTGTTATTGAGGGCGTGCCCATCGCTGGCGTAGGTAATTTCCTGGGCGACCCGATCGGGATCGGCGGCCACAGCCTGCTGCAAGATCTCGGCAAATTCCTGGGTTAAGACCTGTTTTCCAGCATAATAGCTCCCAGAAGCCGTCCCCATCAGCAAACAGCGCCGTAATTGCTGCCAAGACTCTGCCTTAAACAGCCAAGCCCCCGATCGGCCCTGGACCATTTCAGCTTGGCGACCCGGTATCGGCTCAGTTTGGGGCGTTTTCTTCGCGTTGGTAAAAAAGGAATAGGTCATGGTTCTATCTCTCCTAGCGGCCTACGATCGGCAAAGGGATACAAGCGGGTTGCCAGTCGGATGTTCCAGCCAAGCATTGCCCGCAAAGGGGTAAGGGTTCGATCGGGGGGCGTGACCCCACCTAGAGACCCTCAAATTTTGAGATCGATCGCCCAGAACAGTCTGAGCAATTGGCAGAGTGGGATTTGCACCCACATTTCCCGCTGGGAAAGCGATAACCCTCATTTAGCGGCCCTAAGGGCGAGGAACAAACAAGGATGTTGAGGTGTCCTACTGTTAGACGATCTGCCATGGTGTAGCGGCGCGGGAGTTGCACCCGCATCTCCGACGAGGAAGGGGAATAACGTAAAACAGACGGTAACCCTACCTCTGCGGCCCTTTCGGGCAAATTTGGCGCTCGACTGTTGAGCTAGCCGCCACAGGTTCAAGTTGCAAGCCGTGGAATCGGTGTCCCTTGGCTTGACCCTAAGATAGAGGCAGAGTCTTCCCCTAGGCGAATCGCGGCCAGAAACCGCCAGATCGCCCTTGGGGTAAGGAATTCAGGGCAGGGGACTCCGCGACGACCGAGGGGATTCCCCTAGGTTTTCAGATCAGCTTTGGCTGCGGTTGGTGGCCCCTAGGGCCGATCGAGGGGGCAAAATGCCTGTCCCGTCCTGGTCTTCTGGAGCATTCCGCTACTGGCTCGTGATGCCCCGCCACCGTGCCATCGCCCCTCACTGGGGATATCCGGAATCGTTAATATGGTGGCTGTACATAGAATTTAGAGATGCTTTACAATTCGCTAAAGTCTTGAGTGTTGTACGTTGTACTGTTAGAAGCACTCAAAAAATCTTTAAAATCTCGTTATCGCCACTTTTTTGCTTGTTTCTTGCTGAAAGATTGCCTTCGGCTCAGCAGCCATAGCGTGATGTTGTTTTGGCTCTCTGCATTGCAGCACTATCGCCCAAGCCCAGCCTCTAATAGGCTTGTAGAGCCAAGTGCGGTGAAGTCCCCCGGTTCAAGGCGTAGCGTTGGACAGTTCCACGGCCAAAATTGGGGCTACTGCCATCCCGCAACCACCGTCTTGCCCCTAGCTTGTACCTAGACCTCGCTTGTACCTAGACAGAAGCTTCACCTCAACTCTGCTAGACTTTTCTCCCCTCCCCCTGGACCCATAACAGGGGATCCTTTCCCGTGGCAACCCTCCCCACGCGGTTAATTTACCCTGGTGAGATGACACTAATCATGAACATTCTGAGTAACTTACGGCTTACCCTTTAAAAATCAGTAAAATTAGATACATTTAAAGCTCTGGCTGGCTGAGGAGAACTAGATTGTCTATGAAACGCAGTATGCCCTTATCTTTGGTTCTTGCTGCCCAGAGTCTTCTCCAAACCAGCATTGTCCTATGCCTAGTGGGTTATACAACTTACCAAGGCAGTAAGTTTATGGTACGAGGCTTGGGCGAACAAATTGGTCAGGATATTGGTCAAGAGGTAAATTTATCGCTCAATCAGACCCTAGATGTGCCGCATCGCCTCAATCGTTTTAATGCTCAGGTGATTGAGGCAGGTTTGATCGATATTCAAAATAAAACCAACCTAGAGCAGTATTTTGGGCGACAAATTCAGGAATTTCCGGTTAATCGGGTCTCTTGGAGCAATCCCCAGGGCGGATTAGTGTCGGCAGGGCGGGATCAGCGGGGGTTGACCGTGGCGGGAACAGAGGGACTGCGGGCCGGTCCGCTGCGGGTGTATGGGGTGGATGAGCAGGGCAAACACCAACAGCAATGGGTGGAGCGGGCCGCCTATGATAGCCGCGATCGGCCCTTTTATACGGCTGCGGTGGCAGCAGGTCGCCCCATCTGGACCCCCATTTATGTCTATATCCCCAGCAGTCAAGGCTTGGGCCTCTCGGCCAGCTACCCCCTCTATGGCCCCGATCGGCAACTGCGGGGGGTGCTTTCCAGCGATATCCCCCTGGCCGATCTAAGTCGATTTTTGTCCAATCTAAAGATTGTGCAGCAATCGGGGATTGTTTTAATCCTAGAGCGATCGGGGTTAATGGTGGCCAGTTCCGACAGCCAAGATGCTTTAGTGAAAACCCCTGACTCTACCACAGCCGATGCAGAGCGAGTTTTCGTCACAGGGAGCCAAAACCCGATTGTGCGGACTGCGGCGAATCAACTGCTGAGCCAGTTCCAGGATTTGAATACAATCACGGAGATAACCCAGTTGTGGGTCAAGCTCGAAGACCAAAACTATCTCATTTCCCTAGAGCCAATTCAAGATCAGTGGGGCTTAGACTGGCTTTCTGTGGTCTTAATCCCTGAGAAAAGTCTTTTCTCTCCCTTCTATGAGTACTATAGCCGTCTTATTTGGGTCTATCTCTTATTATTACTGCTTTCAACCCTGGGTAGCTTCTGGATCTCCCGTCGGCTGACCCGTTCCTTAAACCACATCATTCACCTCATCCACACCTCCCTCTCCCAAGACTTACCCCCGCTGTCCAGCCTCCCCTCCAGCCGCATCCAGGAAAAACAAAATATTTTCAAAACCCTAGAACAATTTTGGCAGGTTCTGATCGAGAAACAGTCCGATCACCAGCAAAAGGAGCAGGAACTGGTTGAACGGATTGCACAACAAACGGAAACCCTGAAACTGGCCCAGAAAATTGCCCATGTCGGCAGTTGGGAGTTTGATTTGGCCACGCATACCTTGGTTTGGTCTGAGGAACTCTATCGTATTTTTGGGGCTGACCCTAACTACCCCGTTTCCCGCCCCGATCGCCATATCCAAGCCATTCACCCCGACGACCAGGAACTGTACGCTAAAACGGTGCTTGAGCGCCTCAAGGAGAATAAGAGCATTGATACTGAGCTGCGGATTATTACCCAAAAGGGCGAAATTCGCTATGTGCGGGTGAGAGGGGAATTTTTTTATAACAGTTTAGGGAAAGTGGTCCGTTTAGTGGGGACAGTGCTGGATATTACCGATCAGAAGTACCTAGAACTGACCTTGACCCACAGTGAGCAACAAATGCGGAATCTTGCCAATGCCTTTCCGGCCCGCATTTCCTACACCGATGCTAACCAGCGCTATCGCTTTGTGAACCAGGCTTCTGAACTTTGGCTCGATCGGCCTCGATCGGAAATCCAAGGGCGCACTGTAGCCGAAATTCTGGGACCGGGGGACTATGCCAAGGTAAAACCCTATATCGATCGGGTTTTCCAGGGCGAAACCGTGACCTATGAAATGGAAATGGCCTATGGTGGCGTTAAGCCCCGCTATGTGTCTGGGGTGCTGGTGCCGGATTGTGATCCCCAGGGCAAGGTCCAGGGTTACTATTCCCTCGTGACGGATATTAGTCGCCTGAAACAGGCCGAAAAAGCCCTCTTGGACGCTAAGGAAGAAGCAGAAAGCGCCGCACAGCTCAAAATCGATTTTCTCGCCCGCATTAGCCATGATATCCGCACCCCCATGAATGGGGTCTTGGGTTTGCTGACCCTGTTACAACGGAGTGAACTGACCACCCTCCAAAGTACCCAGGTTCGGCTGGCCCAGACCAGCGCTAGGTCATTATTGCGGGTGATTGATAGTGTCCTCGATTTCTCTAAAGTTGAGGCCGGAAAGCTCGATTTAGAGTCTATTCCCTTTAATTTATACGAATGTTTTGGGGATTTGGCCCAAACCTTGGCGATCCAAGCAGAGGAGCGGGGGGTTGTGCTATCGTTGGATTTGCATGGGGTTGAAATGCCCTGGGTTCGGGGAGATGAGAGCCGCTTAAAGCAGATTTTCAATAATTTACTGAGCAATGCTTTGAAATTTACGAAATCCGGGGAAGTGAACCTACGGGTTCAGGTCCAAGCCTGCCCTAGGCCGGATGAAGATGCTGCTGTCCCTGGGGCGAGTTCAGTGCAGCCAGACGGAGCCGATCGGGGCTTACCGGATCGATCGGCCCCGGCCCTGCCCAGACTGGAACTGAAGGGATGGGTGCAGGATACGGACATTGGCATTCCCCTCGATCGCCAAAGTCGTATTTTTGAGGCATTTGGCCAAGCCAGTAGCAGCACAACCCGCAAATATGGCGGAACAGGGCTAGGTTTGGCGATCGTGAAGCATCTGTGCGAGATGATGGGGGGATCGGTCAGTGTGACCAGTGAAGTGGGCCAAGGCTCCTGTTTTTGCTGCACAATTCTGCTAGACTCCTGCTCCCCTGAGGCCGTTCGCAAGGCTCAAGCTCGGATTAGACCGGATTCTCCCCTGGATCTCTCGGCCCTAGAGGTTCCTGCCCAAGCTAGCTTGAAAAATCGGACCTTTTTGATTGTGGATGGCTATGCCCGTCGGCGATCGGCCCTGTGCCAGCAACTGGAAACCTGGGGTGCCCGCACCTATACGGCCAGCAGTGGCCAGAATGCCCTGCTGCTGTGGCAGGATCACACGGTACGACACAGCAAAATAGACCAGCCTAGAGCTAGGACGGATCAATCGGAAGTTTTTCGACAAAGTAGCCTCCTTTTAGAGGAGGATGAAGCACTGCCAGCCCACGTCGATGCCGTTTTGATCCAAAACCGGCTCCCAGATACTGCGGGCCTCGCCCTGCTACAAACTCTCCAAAACACCGGGGAAATGGAGTCTGTCACCTGGATCCTGCTGACTACGCTGCAAGATTCGCCCACCACGGACGCATTTGCCTCCTATTCAACGCTATCGCTCCCGATTTCTCCCCCCCAACTGTGGCACGCTCTCAGCCAGATTTTTTCTATTGGTGCTATGCCCCCCGCTACTCCCCCCCCTGCATCTACCCCTGCTCCACTTCCCCCGGCAGCCTTAACGGAGGCTCCTGCTTCTGAGGCTGTTGCGTCTGAGGCTGCTGCTTCTACGACCATTACTTCTGAAACTACGGCGACAACTGCCGCGATCGGTCCAAAACCGTCAGAATTGTCGGCTACAAATCCTGTGGCTATAAATCCTGCGGCGACAACTGCTAGGTCTAGCGATGTTTTATCTAGCGATGTTTTATCTAGCGATGCTTCGTCTAGCGATGCCCAGGCTGCACCGGTTGCGGCGACCAATTCTGTGGCGACCAATTCTGCGGCGACCAATTCTGTGGCGACCAATTCTGCGGCGACCAATTCTGCGGCGATCGAGGTTGCTAGCGATACCCGGTCTAGCGATACCCAGTCTCGCGATGCTGGGTCTATCCAGTCTGCACCTAGCGAGGCTGGATCTACCGAAGTTGCGGCCAGCGATGCCCAGTCTGCAAACCCTGGGTCTGCCGAGGCTGAAGCTACCGAAGTTGGATCTACCGAGGCTGAAGCTACCGAAGTTGGATCTACCGAGGCTAAAGCTACCGAAGTTGGATCTACCGAAGTTGCGGCTAGCGATGCCCCATCTGCCGAGGTTGGGCCAGGGGATCAGGCCATCGTTCCAGCGGCGATCGGGAGCAACGCGATCGATCCGATCGATCCAACCCCCGCCCCCACAACACCAGCCAACACCCCAGGGGTATCGCACTAATTATGTATAAAATGTACTTGACAAAGATCCAGAT
>JBMTWK010000089.1:0-9112 GCA_049452395.1 Prochlorothrix sp.
AGATCGTGAAATGCTCTCGATCCTACCATTCCCGCCCTCCTCCAAGGGGTCCATTCACCCGGCATTACGGGATTCGGGGATGCGTTTGGGTAGGGGTCGTCCCCCTGTGGCTCCCCCCTTCGGTCCCAAACCAGTCCCAAACCAGGGCAACCACGGGGGGTTTGCCCCTACACGAGTCATCCAGCGAAGCTATAGCCTCCTTAATCGCCCTGGGGATACTCATCCCACAACCCCGTCACTTGACGCAGACTTTGGTAATTGCCTTGGCCTAAAATCAGGTGATCCAGCAGGGGAATGGCCAGCAGTTGCGCTCCCTGGAGCAGTTGCCGGGTCAGAAGAATGTCATCGGGGCTGGGATCGACGTTGCCGGAGGGGTGGTTATGGGCCACGATCGCCCGTGTTGCCCCTTGGCGAATCACTTCGCGGAAAATATCGCGGGGATGGGCTAGGGTTTCCGTTGCCGTGCCGATCGAGATCACCTTTGTGCCAAGGGGGCGATTTTTGACATCTAGCATGACCACCGCAAAGCGTTCCTGCTGTTGCCACATCAGGTCGGCGCTGAGGAGGGCGGCTCCGGCTTGGGGACTGTCGATCGGGTCTTTGCTGGGGGGACGGGACTGAAAAACGCGCTTTCCCAGTTCGATCGCTGCTAAAATCGTCGTGGCTTTGGCTGGCCCTACGCCATGGATGGTCGTCAGCTCAGAAACTTCAATATCCCGCAACGTTGCCATTGGATCCCGCTGATCCTGCCCCAATTGCTGCAAAATATGCTGTCCTAGCCCCACAGCGGAGAGCTTACCCGCTCCCTGCCCCGTGCCTAGCAAAATCGCCAACAGTTCCGCACTGGAGAGGTTTTTGGCACCCTGCGCCATCAGGCGTTCGCGAGGGCGTTCGGTACTGGGTAAATCGGCTATGCGGAGTTGGTAGACCATCGCTAATGTAAGGCAGGAGAGAAAGAATGCTTAAAGTATATCTCCTATCGCCACGACTGATGTCATAAAACCTGCGTAGTGATGTTGTCTTAGTCGCAATTACCGCAGTAGTGCGTGGCTTTAGGGTTCCCTCGATCCTGCGATAGCATGAGGCTAGTCCTACGGTTGAACATCATGCCCCTTCTGCCCCTTCGCAGCCTCACCTCGATCGCCCTGGTTAGCCTTACCTTGGGTTGCACAACCCCAGTCTCCGACACGGCTCCCCGCAGCCCAGCCGCCGATCAAACCGCAGCAACCCCGATCGCCCCCTCTCCCGTTGCCCCCGCCCCCCCTCAGCCCAATCCCCAGTCAAATTCCCCAAGCAGTCCCCCAACGGACCCCGTCGCAGCCAACACAACAGATCCCGCAACCCCCAACCCAGCCAGCACCGAGCCAACCCTTCCCGGCTACTTTTTTGCAGATGCACAGGGGATTGCCATCCACGGCACAGACCCAGTTGCCTACTTTACCCAAGGTGAACCAATCCCAGGGTCAGCAACCTTTGAGTCCCGCTGGGGAGGCGTAACCTGGCGCTTTAGCAGCGCTGAGCATCAGGCATTATTTGCTGCGAATCCCGAAGCCTATGTGCCCCAGTACGGCGGCTATTGTGCCTGGGCGGTGAGTGAGGGCTACACGGCCCCGATCGATCCCAAGGCTTGGTCGATCGTGGACGATCGGCTTTATCTCAACTTCAATACCCGCATTCAGCGACGCTGGGAACAAGATATTCCCGGTTTTATCGAGAAAGCCAATCAAAACTGGCCTACGGTCCTGAATCAAGAGACCTAAACCCCATTAAGGTGAGCGTTTTGCGCCCCACGCGGGCAAGATGCCCGCACTAGTAGACCGAGGCATAAGTTTGACACCCATCCGTGTGAGCGTCTCGCTCACGACGCGGGCAAGATGCCCGCACTGGAAAGGGGATGGGAATTTCCGCCCTGCTGCCCTAGACCACGGCTTTCCTTAGCGATCGTCGCCCTCTAAGTCCTCTTCCAGGGCGGCAACAAAGAGCGGCTCAATTTGCTCAAACTCACCGGGATCTAACAGTTCAGGGTTGCCCTGGACCAAGCGAACCGGAATGAGAAAGGGCGTAAGGGGAATATAGATGCCATACTCCTGTTCCTCGTGGTAGAAACGGGCTAAAAGCCGGAATTCTTCAATTTCCTCGTCCCCCTCTTCCATTTCACCGGGCATATAAGACCCATTGAGGTCGTTATCATAGGTATCACCACCCAAAACCCCACGGTTGTGGCTGTTATCCTCAGTCCCATCGGTGGAGTCTAGCTCCCACTCTAGTTCATCAAGATCGGGAAGCTCTCCCTCCACGGTCAGCGTAATGGCGCTCCACTGAAGGCTCAGGTTTTGCTCCTCTAACACCGCTTGGGCCGTTGGGAAAACCTCGGCGATTTCCGTTTCATCTTCAACCAAATCCGGATCCTCGCTCTCCTCGTCCTCCCAGGAAAACAGATCAACGGGGGTGTGAACGGGCAATAATAAGGCGTAGGAATGCCCATTTATGTTCAAGCTATGTTCCACGGAACAGAGCAGCGATCGCCCCCGATCGTCGGTTAAGAGTACCGTCGGGGCATCCATCTCAAAGGTCATGGGGGGTGCAGCAATTAAGGGTGGTCAGGGCAGGAGGGTTGTGCTCCGGGGGTGCCCCAACTAGGCCCGTGGCCTAGCCTATCTAGTCTACAGACATTTGGAGTCAGTAGATCACTCAGCCGTACCGGGATATCGGTCCGTTTATTCTTCCCAGTAGGGATCCAAGAGCGTTTCCCAGGCATAGGTTTTTTGATCAAACTCACCAGAGCACTGGTCAGCGCGATCCTGGGGTAATTCCCGCGATTTGACTAAATCTCGCCAATACTTGGGATCACTGCCATAGATCAGGCAAATTACATTGTAATAGCGCTGGGCGCTGAGGCCATGCTCATCCCAGTAGGCATAGTCCCCGGTTTCCGTCTCCTCCCGCTCAGCTACGGCATCGGCCTCAAACTGCTCTGCCCCGGCCCACACCGCCTCTTCATCCTCCCACCACAGCAACAACAGGGTTGCAAACTCATCCACAACATCCTCTTCCCGCCCCGTAATGGGCAACTCCAGCACATCCACCAAGGCATGGCCTAGCTCATGGAAAAAGGTGAAGAGAGACGCATTAATCACCGCATTGTCGTAGTCTTCCCCTTCGAGCGCCTCCCCGTCCAGGGCTAAGTCTAGGTAGTCCTCGATCAGTTCGTAGCACATCAGGATTTCCTGATACTCCGGATCGTAGAAGGCGTTGGACTCCTCACAGGTGTCAAAATACACGCCGATTTCCGAAGGAATCTGGAGCATATCGCTAATATCTAGGGCAACATCGCCGTAGAAGTCCGATCGCTGCAAGGATTCATACAGGGGCTGGTAATCGGCCTCCTCTGGCTCTTCATAGACCACCCATAGCTCATCCGCAGCACCGGAAAAGTCTTCCTCTTCATCTGTAGCGCCATCGGTTTCGTCGGTCGCTTCTTCATCGGACCCGTCATCATACCCATCACCAGAAGCATCATTGGGTATACTCTCCTTGGATCCGGCGGCCTGGGTGGTTGTCTCGGTCTCCGTGGCCCCCTCGCCCGATCCTTCGTCCTCCCATTCCCCGCCACAGGCCCCCAGGGCCACCAGCAGCACACAGCCCCAAGCCACTCGCGTAACTGGACGCATCATCGGGCCTAGAACCCGGAATAGGGAACTAAAGTCTAACCCAGGGGACGATCGATCGGGGTTCATAAACAAGAGAGGGGAATAGGGGTATCAGAGGAGCATCTCAACTTTGGGAGAATCTTGGTATCCAGGGAGAGGCCACCCTAGCAGCCCCTCTCTATAAGCCAAGCTGAGAGCGCCAGTTCCGGATATTGGTCTGGGCTTCCTCATAGGCTAGGGTTCCGGGCGGCACCTGCTCTGCAACCTCGATCGCCCCCACCAAGTCATAGCCCGATCGCTCCAAGGCAATTTGCAAGAGTTGATCGCTCCACTGCTCGATCGCCTCATCCGCTTGGACCCGCTGGGGGGCTTGGTCCGGCACCCGATCGGCGGTGCGAATCGCTGCACTGAGGCTGTCGGGATTATTGACCGCACTGCTGCTCAGCCCCCGTGCCTGTTGTAGGCTTGTTTCGGCCTGGAGCTGAACGCGCCAGGTTCCAACCCGATCTTGGGCTTCGCCATAGAGGGCACGCCCCGGAGCAATGCGTTGCGCTAGGGAAATGGCCTGGACGTAGCGGCCTACGTTGGCGTACTGCTGGGCTTCGTCGAGGTAGGGACGATCCTCAATTTTTTGGATTTCCCGCTGCCAAGCGCTGACCTTATCCTGGGCCTCGTCATAAAGGGCACGATTCTGGCTAATTTGGCCAATTTCGGCGATCGCCGCCTGGTAGGCCGAGATGGTTCCCCCCCGCGCCAGTTCCACCGCCCGATCGAGGTAGGGCTGATCCTCCAGGTTCTGGATTTCCCAGGTCCAATCGTCAATCAGGGCTTCCGCTTCAGCCCAGCGGGGATTGTCCTTGGGAATTAAAGACACCTCGGCGATCGCCGTCATCAAACTGGGAATACTGCCTTCCTGGGCGGCAACGCGGGCCTTTTCCAAATGGGCCACATCTTGGATTTCCTTTTGCCAACGCTGGATCAAGCGGCGGGACTCTACATAGAGGGGCCGGTTGGCCTGGATTTCCTTCGCTTGGGTAATGGCTGCTTCTAGGTCAGGAATGCGGCCACTCCAGCTTTTAGCCTGACTCCTGGCCAGGAGCTTGAAGTCCTGGACCTCCGGTTGCAAATTGGCCACAGCGGGCACCTTGTCGGCGATCGCCAGCGCCTCCGTTAAGTTGCGATCGCGCTCCAGCACTTCCTTCGCCGCATCCAAAATTTCGCGACTAAACTGCACCACCTGGGCTTGGGCCACATTGTACAGTTTGCTGCTGGGTTCTACGGTTTGGGCCAGTTTAATGGCCTCTAGGAGATTTGCCACGCCCCCTTTTTCGGCAAGGCGCTTGGCGCGGGCGATCGCGCTATTGGTATCGCGCACCTCCTGGATTTGGGCGTTAATTTCGTTGTATTTGGTGACCTGCCAGTACTGGTTCTTGATGCTCAGCAACTCCGTAGCCGTGGCCGCCGCTAAGTCCCAATCCTGATCCAGCAAGGCCCGTTCCGCCTTCTTGTAAATTTCTTCCGCCTTGTCCCAGGTCTCTCGCCACGTCTGTTTCCAGGACAGCAGTTCATCGCGTGGGCAGTTCGTTTCGTCACAGGGCAGGCGATCGAGGGGGATATCCTCCAACGTGGCCAACGCAGCGGCCAAGTTCCCCTCGTTGTAATGGGTTTCCGCCAACAGAATCAGATCAAAGGCCCATTGTTGAATGTAGCGATCGGCGCTGGCCCGCAGGGGGTGATCCTCTGGCAAATCATCGACCAGATCAATGGCATTGAGCAGATCCTCACGGGTTTGCTCTCCGGCGGCAACCTGGGCGCAATAGAGCTTGAGGGACGCGGAGGCAAAGGGCTGGATCAGGCGGCTACAGTCTCGCACCTGGGGAATGCGCACCAAGGACCACACGGCCCCGCCCCCCAGTCCAAACACCATAATCCCCGTCACCACCAGCCAAAATTGCCAAAACCATTCCCAAAAGCCCTTGGTGAGGGGCGGCGCTAGCTCGGTAAGGTGGGGCGGCTCTGAGGCGAGATCAGCCTGATCTCGATCGTCCGTCCCGGCCCGATCGTCCACTGCTGGATCCAAGGCGGCATCAAGGTCCGCCCCCCGGTCTGTGGCCATTCGGGCGGCAAAGGTTGCGTTGGCAGCGGGTTGACCAAGGGCAGAGGGATTAGCCCCTGGGGTTGCCATGGGCTGCTGAGCTGCCGGGACAGGGGGGGTTGGGTTGGCTCGGTTTTGGGCCGATCGGGCTGATCCTGCGGCTGTCTTAGCTGTAGCAGGAGGCACGTCTTTAGAACGGGGGATAAATGAATCCATAAGGTCGTTTTCAGGCCACCAGGTGCGAACGTGAGTCCTGGAACTAAATACCATCTTTCGCGGTTCAAACTTGAGAACCCGTATCCGGCTTTAGAACCCAAATGAGGAGATGGATCAGGATCCCTAGACCCAAGGACTCAAGCTGCCTTTAGCGTAGCGACTTCCGTCGTTTTGTCAATTCCTTGGGTGAATTGTTTGTTCAGAAAGTCACCGTTGCAGCGTGGGAGGGTGGCCCAGTGCCAGGAATCCCCCTAGGCTACGGTCCTCATCCAGTCGAGGCACTTCTCTAGTTGTTGAGCCATGGTCGATCGATCGCCATGGAAACCGCGCCCATGACCGGGCAGTACCCAGTCGAAGTCATAGTCCTTAAGGCGTTCAACTGAAGCCATTTGTTCCGTCCAAGAGTGCCAACAGTGGAGGCGAAAGGCGTACAAATGCAGCAAGTAGGGCGAGAGGGCGAGGTGATCCCCGGAGAATAAAACCCGCTGATCCGGCTGATCATAAAGTAATACCGTATGGCCCTCGGTATGGCCCGGAACGGGGATAATTTTCAGATCGGGGGCGAGGTCATACTCGGCGGTGCCGGTGAGCTTAATTTCGACGGATGCCGTGTCGGCGGTGATGTCGGCTTCATGGAGAATCCGATCGCAGCCAAAGTGATCCCGATACTGCTGATGATCGGCTACATCATCCCGGTGGGTCAAATACAGATACCGCACGCCCCCCATGCGCTCAATGCGCCGCACCAAGGGCAAGGCAAAGCGGGGCGAATCCACCAAGACATTGCCGTCGGGCCGCAGAATCAAATAGCTAGCCGCTCCATAGGACAGCTCGGAATGGTAGCCGCAGTGGAAAACCTGATGGGTCACCGGGCGGGGAAAGCGCGACTGGGCTTCCCGAATTGCATCGGTGAGGGTCAGGGTACCAATGGAGGAGGTGGGGCAAGACAGCAACGCCTCTAGGGCTTGCAACCGCTCTTTCTCAGTCTGGGGCTGTTGATAAACCGCTGACTGTCCATCCTGCCGATTAAAAACCGTGGGCGCGACCCAGCGACAGGTATCGCAGTCAATGCAGGAGGTATCTACATAAAACTCGCCGGATACGTTTTGCGATCGCCGCTGATGCAGTTGTGCCATAAGTCTGGATACCGCGCTATAAAGTGTGATTGCTCACGATTTTGAAGAGTTTATCGTCCCTTACCTCATGCCAGGTGTAAAGGGCTATTTGATCGAGTGTAAGGACAAAAGACGCAAGTGGGGCAGTTGGGTGGGGGGAGTGGTTCAAGGTTTCAGCCCAGGCGAGTCCTTGGGTCCGATCGGCCTCGGTCGCTCGCCGTTTGGGGCGCAACACGGTGACGTGGGGCTTGGGGGAACGGGTTTCGGGGGGCAGTCCGGCGATCGATCGAGCCGGATTTTGGAGTTGGTCTATCAGGGCAATGGCGGCCTCCTGGCCTTGGTTGAGCAGCAAGGAGAGCGCCGAGTAGCGCTGGGGGTTGCCCAGGGGGACCAAGGGGCCAAGGGTGACCTGGAGGGGGGGCTGCCAGGGTCGCCCAGGGCCACGATCGAGGGTCGTGGTGATCCAGTCAAAGGCCGATCGGGCGGCAGTTTCCTCCACAGCTCCCAAAAAAGCAACGGTGAGGTGCAAGTCCTGGGGCTGGAAGCGGCGAAAGGCAGGGCTGGGGGGATCAAAGCGACTGTCAAACCAGGGATCCGCCGGGACGGGCAGCGCAATAAACCAGTTGGGGGCCATGGCAGCAAGGGGGAAGGTCTTGGGAGAGGCATTGCCTCTATCGTGTTGCAGAATGGCGTTTATCGCCACACCTAAATCCCTGCTCCCCTGCCCTATGCCTGCCAACACTACCCTAGCCCCTGGCTTGCCAACCCCCTTTGCCCCCCAGGAGCCGATCGCCCCCTCCTGGCTCGATCGGCCCGCGATCGCCGTGGCACCGGACTTAATTGGCTGTAGCTTGGTGCGCCAGTGGCCCGATGGGCGGGTGTTGCGCAGTTGCATTGTGGAAACCGAAGCCTACGACCCAGGGGATCCGGCTTGCCATGGCTACCGTCGCCGCACGGCCCGCAACGGCTCCATGTTTGCAGGAGCAGGGGTAGCCTATGTTTATCAAATCTATGGGCTGTACCACTGTTTGAACATTGTTACGGGAGCAGCCGGGAGCGCCAGCGCAGTCTTGATCCGAGCCGTTGCCCTAGAGCGGGAGCCGGAAGATTGGCCCGATCGCCGCCCACCGCGCAAAACTAAGCCTGATCCCCTCCATCGCCTAGGCGCAGGTCCCGGCAAGCTCTGTCAGGTTTTGGCGATCGATCTCCGCTTCGATGGCATTCCCCTGGCACCGGACCAAGCCCTCTACTTGGAGCATCGATCGCCCGCCCTCGCCCAAGCATGGCAAGCCTGTGAGCTAACGTTGGCCCAAACCACCCGCATTGGCCTCTCCCAGGGGCAAGATTTACCCTGGCGTTGGTACTGGGCAGGGTCTCCGGCAGTGTCCAAGCTCGATCGAACCGCTCAGCTTAAAGATGCCCGTGACTTTACGAGCCTGTGACGTAAATTACAAAGTTCACCTGATGAGATCACAGTCTCTTTCAGACTTTATCACGGTACGGTTCTGAAGCCGTCACTGCTTCTTAGGAGAAAAAACTGAATAGGGCACCTCGATTAATGGAGGTTGGCAAGAATTCTAGTCTCAAAAAAAGCCACAGTGAGACAGAAATAGACTTTCTATACTCCTGTGGAGGTTGTTATCATACTATAAGTTGATAAAGCCTGCTCAATTGGCAGATTTATCCTATAGAAGCGCCGTAACCATTCAGGGGGTCACGGAAGAATGCGGGTTTCAGGCTCTGAAAATCCTGGATTGGTATGGTTTGAGCTGCTTCGGACTCCGATCGAAGGGCTGAAACCCTACTAACTTCGTAGACCCCTGAATAGTTACGTAGGGGATGAGTTGGGAGCATCCCACTTTCGAGAAAACAGGGTAATGGGTGAGAATAGAGGGGTCGTCCTGAGGAGAGAGCCATGACCCCCGAAGATCAAGCCCGTTTGGAAGCCTGCACCACAGAGATCGCCGAGATTCTGTACCGCAATAGGGCACCTCGATTAATGGAGGTTGGCAAGAATTCTAGTCTCAAAAAAAGCC
>JBMTWK010000090.1:0-9104 GCA_049452395.1 Prochlorothrix sp.
GGCTTCAGGGGTAAAATATGGTTCCTGTTGTTGGACTGCAACCATGAAATGACCTTAGCAAACGATTCTCACGCCGGAGTTTGAGAACGAGGGTAATTAATCGAGATGTCCTGTAGCAACTAGGTTAAATGTATCACTAGGCCGCTCGTACTCTCCTGGTTTGTAGGATTTCCAAAGGCTCAGCGATTTCTGGTATCGGTCTATATGACTTCCTTGATGCAGATCACCTACAAAGTGCTCAGCTTTGTCAAATAAATCACAAGATCTACAGTAATACAGATCAGGATTATCCTTGTGTTGGTCTCCATGGAGATAGTAGCGTTTAGCCATACCAATGTACCCAATCAAGAAACTTATTATCCATGCAATGCAATACTTTCCAGTCTTTGCTAAGAAGGGGAAGAGGGATAGGGACGCTGGAGCGTCGGGGGAGGCATTCCCACGCCGGAGCGTGGGAACGAGAGAGGGCAATCGTAGGGGTTGTGCCCCCGTGCCGACCCTCTTCAGGGCAACGATAGGGAGTAGGAACGAGGGCAGGGGAAGAGGACGCTGGAGCGTCTGGGGAGGCATTCCCACGCCGGAGCGTGGGAACGAGAGAGGGCAATCGTAGGGGTCGTGCCCCCGTGCCGACCCTTTTCGTGGCGCATCCGGTTAGAAGCGTTCGCCGATGCCGAAGTGGAAGCGGCCATCGCCTTGGTCATTGAAGCCGTAGTCTACGCGGATCGCGCCGATCGGCGATCGCACCCGGACCCCAAGACCCACCCCAAAGCCACCACCGGGCTTCTCGCGGATCACCGCCGGTTCTCCCGGCACATTGTCCCCTGTCCCCAGATCCGTCGCAAAGTCCGCAAACAGCGCACCGCCGACTACAGAAAAGACCGGGAAGCGGTATTCCGCCGTGGCCTGGGCAAAGCTGCGGCCCGTGCCCACTTCTCCTTCGCCATAGCCCCGCACCGAGTTGCTCCCGCCGAGCAGGAAGCCTTCATAGGGGGGGAGATCGCCAAACACGGTTCCGGCTTGGACGTTAAAAGCGAGGGTTTGGGGGCAATCGGTGGGGGAGGGGTCTTCGCCCCGGCAACCGCGACTGATTTTGAGCAAATTCAGCGGGATATAGTAGCTGTAGCTGCCTCGGATGCGGTTCATGAGGATGCTGCCCGACCCCAGGGGAATGGACTGGTCAACGCTGACGCGGGCAACGGATCCGGCGGTGGTTTGCACCCGGTTGTTGCGCAGGTCACGGCTGAGGCCAAAGCCTAGGGTTAGCAAGTCGTCTACGCTGCCGCCGCTTGCGGTGAGCTGGTTGCCTAGCTCGTCAACGCTGTTGGCATTGCCATCGGAATCTTGAATGTTCACCCGTTGGTACTGCAAGCCTAGGGATGCGTTCCAAACGGAGGGGTTAAAGACATCCTTGGAGAGGGGCCGGTTAAAGCGGATGCCGCCGCCCGTGCGGACAATACGGGGAGTGTCGCCGTTGGGCAGGTTGACATCGCGCGGTCCTTCGTCAAAGACGAGGGAAATCGATCGCCGCCGGAAGGCGTTGACGGTGTAGGACGTGCGATAGGGATCCCCCTTAATCCAGGGATCGGTAAAGCTGAGGTCAAACAGGAGGGCGTTTTCCCCTAGGGTTAGCTCCGAGCCAATGACCTGGTTGCGGCCCCGAAAGTTGGACTGCTGGTAGCTAATGGAGCCAAACAGACCCGTGTCGGAACTGAGACCAGCCCCGGCCCCGATCGAGCCGCTGCTGCCTTCAATGACGTTGGCGACGACAATGACCTTGCGGGGGTCATCGGGGGAGGGATCCAAGGAGAGGTTGACATCTTCAAACAGGCCCAAGCCAAAGACCCGTTGTAGATCGCGCTCGGCTTGGTTGCGGTTAAAGACATCTCCGGGCTTGAGGGAAAATTCGCGGGTGATGATGTAGGGCTTGGTTTTGCCCTTGACGGGGTTGCCCTCTTCATCCACTTCGCCGCCTTCTTCGCTGAGGAAGCGCACTTCGACGCTTTCCACTTCCCCTTCGGCGACGGTTAGGGTCACTTGGCCATCGGGGCCGATCGGGCTGGCATTAATCACCTGGCCCAGCACATAGCCGTTGTCCTGGTACCACTTGTTGACCTCTTGGACCCCATCTTGCAGATCTTGGAGGTTGAGGATGGTGCCGTATTTGTCGCCAAAAATTTCCGTAGTCAGATCGGGGGGGAGGACTCGCGACCCTTCAACGGTGACCGCCGTTAGGCTGGGGTTGGGATCGACGATGAAGGTGACCCGGACCCCCAGGGGGGTGTCGGTGGGGGTGAAGCGGACGTTTTGGAAGTAGCCGGTGGCAAAGATGGCGTTGAGGTCTGCCTGGAGGGCCGATCGGGTGGTGGGTTCCCCTGGCGCTAGGCTAATGGCCCCATAGACCTCTTCCAGCAGCATCATTTCGTTGGGGTGTCCCTCTAGGCCAGACACCTGAATCTCCGAGACCAAGACGCGGGGTTCGCCGCTGGGGGCAGCGGTGGGGTTGGGCTGGGGTGCGGTGGGGCTGGCTTCGCCGGTACCGAGGGAGTCGGAGCTACCCGGTTGGCTGAGGGGGGCAGGGCTGCTGGGGGCGGCGGGGTCTTGGCTAAGCAGGATGGGAGGGGCCGCAGGGGCTGAAGCGGGGGCCGGTGCTGGGCCGCCCATACCCAGGGGTAGGGGTTCGCCAAAGGCAAGGCTGGGCGAGGGGGATGAGGAGGGGGCCGCAGGGGGCGCGATCGGGGCGACGGCGGGGGGGGTCAGTTCCGCCGCGATCGCCATGGGTCTAACCTCTTGAACGGGGGTTGCTCCCTGGGCGCTAGGGTCTAGCTCCCGATCGGCGGCGCGATCGAGGTCACGATCGGTTCCAAGATCCGTCACCGACGCAAAGTTGGTCTCTGGTCCGGGATGGTCCGGTGCTGCCAAACTCCGCTGGGGAGAGCTGCCTAGGGTCACAGAGGCGGCAAGGGCCGCAAGGACGGCAGAGGAAATTGAAATCCTGGAGTTTACGGTTTTTTGCACTGCTCTTTGCACTTCCACACACCAAAGTAAACCGGAGAATCAACCGGCAAAGTTGCCCAAAGTTGCCCACTGGCTCCCTTCTATCCGGGCCGAGGTTGACACGGGTGAGACGAGGGAGACTCCACCACCGAGACCAAAGTCTAGGGGTACCCAAGTCTAGGGGTACCAAGACCCAGGGTCTACTGGCTTCAGGAGTCTGAGTTGGCTGACTGGGTTGCCTTATTAGGTTGCATCATGGGGTTGCATCGTTGGGCTAGCCCTTGAGGGCGAACGGACTGGAGGGTGAACGACGCTGGGTTGACCTCGGCTGTGGTTGGGGGCGATCGGAGGTGATGTTTATCCCCTGGATCGCCTTGGCTCACTGCGTCAGTTCGGGCCAGAAACCCCTCATCCCGCTAAATTTTACCTTATTAATCTAGGAAGCGGGTTCTGAACCGTTTGGATTCATTGGGGTTGGGTGGTTGAGGTGACGGAGCGGGGGGTCATTTTGAGCCATTAACCCACCAGCAGGTCTTCTTCGGGATAGTGCACGATGCTGGGGGGGGAGTCGCCGAGGAGGGCTGACATCAGCAGGAGCACCCCCACCCGCCCCACGTACATGGTGGGGATGAGGACCATTTGGGTGCCGAGGGTAGCCTTGGCAGTAACCCCGATCGACAGGCCCACGGTGGCAAAGGCTGAGACGGCTTCAAAGAGGATGGGGAGAAATTCGGTGCCTTGGGATTGGGTCAAGGACATGAGAATGGTGACGAGAATCACGGTAATTAAGGAGGCGACAACGCTACCGATCGCCTTGAGAATTAAAGAGGTGGGAACTTTACGCTGGTAGCATAGAACCTCTTCTTTGCCCTGAAGCACAGCCCGTGTAGACATCAACAAAACCCACAGGGTTGTGGTTTTGAGGCCGCCGCCGGTGCTGCCGGGGCTGGCTCCGATGAACATGAGGGCGATCATGATAAAGAGGGCGGTGATGGTCATCTGGCTCAGATCGAGGGTGTTGAAGCCAGCGGTGCGGGCGGTGACGGACTGGAACCAGGCGGCGGTGAGCTTGTCGCCCAGGCTGAGGGGGCCGAGGGTAGCGGGGTTCTGAAATTCGGTCAGGAAGAGGGCGATCGTCCCCAGCCCTAGGAGGAGGAAGGTGGTGCTGGTGACGATTTTGAAGTGGAGGGAAAAGGTGAAGCGGCTGGGGCTTTGGGAGAGGCGATCGCGCAGCCACAGGTAAAGCTCCAGCAAGATTTGGTAGCCAATGCCCCCCACAATGATCAAAAAGGTCACGGTGAAGTTGAGGAGGGGGTTGGTGGCGTAGTTGATGAAACTGGTGGAGAGGAGGCCAAACCCGGCATTATTAAAGGCATTGACGCTATGGAAGATCGCGAACCATAGCCCTTTGCCCAGGCCATAGTCTGGCTCAAAGACGGGCAGCAGCAGGAGAACGCCTAGGATTTCGACCATGAGGGTGAGGCCAATGATCGATCGCACCAGGTGTTGCATCCCGGAAATGCCCGGTGTGTCTAGGGATTGGTGCATGGCGAGCTTGTCCCGCAGGCGAAATCGCCGCCCCAGCAGTAACAGCAAAAAGGTGGTGGCGGTCATGTAACCCAGCCCCCCAACCTGCACCAGGAGCACGATGCACAGTTGGCCAAAGCCAGAGTAGTACTGCCCCACATCCACCACCGACAGACCGGTGACACAGACAGCGGAGGTGGCGGTAAAGAGGGCTGTGGCTAGGGTTCCCCACTCACCGTTGCTGTGGGAGAAAGGGAGCATTAACAGCAGGGTTCCGACGGTAATGACGGCTAAAAAGCCCAAGCAAATGGAACGAGAAATGGTCATAAATAGACGTGCTAAGCTATAGCGAATTTATACCGACGAGTACTCCATGGTGTGAGGAGTTTGAGTTCATGACAGTGCATATCCAAGGCCAGGGGGCCGATCGCCCGTCGTCTTGTCCCATTGGCATTTTTGATAGTGGCGTGGGCGGGGTTACGGTGCTGCGGGAACTCTATAATCAACTGCCCCAGGAATCTGTAGTCTATTTTGGTGATACGGCTCGTTTGCCCTATGGCACCCGATCGCCCCAAGAAATTTTGACCTTTGTTCAGGAAATCCTAGGCTGGATGGCCAGTCAAGGGGTCAAAATGGTGATCATGGCCTGCAATACCAGTTCGGCTCTGGCCCTGGAAGCGGTGCAAGGTCAGTATCCCTTTCCGGTGCTGGGGCTAATTTTGCCCGGTGCGAAGGCGGCGGTACGCCAGGGGCGGCGGGTGGGGGTCATTGCCACTCCGGCCACGGTGGCCAGCAATGCCTATGCCCAAGCTATCCAGGAAGCCAATCCCCAGGCCGAGACGTGGCAGGTGGCTTGTCCTCAGTTTGTGCCGCTCATTGAGAGTAACCAAATCCACACGCCCCAGATGCGATCGGTGGCGCAGGAATATCTCGAACCCCTAATTGCCCAGCAAATCGACACGTTAATTTACGGTTGTACCCACTATCCCCATTTGGCCCCGGTGCTGCGCACGTTGTTGGATCCTACGGTGCAGTTGATTAACCCGGCGGTGCATGTGGTGGCGGCGGCGGTGCGGGAGTTGGATGCCCTGGGGCTGCGCCATACTGGCCCTGCTGTGCCGACTCGGTTCTATACCAGCGGTCCTCCGGCGCAGTTTGCGACCCTGGCGGCCCAGTGGCTGGGGTACCGGCCTTTGGTGGAGCTGCTGTCTGTGGCGGAACTCCAAACCTTTGGGGGTGGGGCTAGTTGTGGTTCGTATCCTGTGCGATCGCTCTCCCCGGCTGATCCCTACGGTCACCTTGAGGCTCCAATCCTCGACTCTGTGGCTTAACCAATTCCTCTAACGCGATGGGCGACTTTTCCCCGGCCCCTCATCCTAAATCTCTCTCCCATCGCGGGCGAAGGGTGCATCCCACTTTGGAAGATATCTTGGTCGGGGTCGTGCCCCCATGGCTCCCCATTTCGGCCCAAAACCAGGGCAACCACAGGGGGTTTGCCCCTGCCCGATCTGTTGATTCGCTAAATGGATTCCTTTGTTTTTGACGCTATGGCTGTGACGCTATGACTGCAACCTTAACCAAACCGACTCCTGCTTGGCCCCACTCGGTGCCCCTCCAGCAACAGACCCTCTGTACGGCGGTGTACCGATCGGGCATTGGCCTCCACAGCGGCCAGATCACCCAGGTTTGCCTTAAGCCTGCTCCCCCCAACCAGGGCCGTCGGTTTGTGCGGGTGGATCTGCCCGATCGGCCTACGATCGCGGCCAATCTCCACACCATTCACCCCACCCTGCTGTCTACGGAGTTGGTGGTTGAGGGGGCTTCGGTGCGCACGGTGGAGCATTTGCTGGCGGCGTTGGTGGGGCTGGGGGTGAGCAATGTGACGATCGAGATCGACGGGGGGGAGGTTCCCCTGCTGGATGGGTCGGCGTTGGAGTGGGTGGCGGCGATCGCCGAGGCGGGGATTCAGGTGCAGGATGCGCCGATCGAGCCGCCGTTGGTGCTGATGGAGCCGGTTTCTGTGCGGGAGGGGGATGCCTTTGTGGTGGGCTTTCCGGCAGCGGAGACGCGCTTTAGCTACGGGATTGATTTTCCGGATTTGGCGGCGATCGCGAACCAGTGGCAAAGCTGGGTTTGGACTCCGGCGGCTTTTGCAGCGGCGATCGCCCCGGCCCGTACCTTTGGCTTTGCGGAACAGGTGGAGTACCTACGCGCCCAGGGTTTAATCCAGGGGGGCAGCTTAGACAATGCTTTGGTCTGTAGCCGCGAGGGTTGGGTCAATCCGCCCCTGCGTTTTGAGAATGAGCCAGTGCGCCATAAGCTGCTGGACTTACTGGGGGATCTGTCCCTGTTGGGATCCCTGCCCCAGGGCCATATTCTGGCCTACAAAGCGAGCCACCGTTTGCATTTGGAATTTGCCCAGCGGCTAACGGAGGCAGATTTGTCGTGAGTTCTCCCAAGGCCAAGGGTAAAATAAGATTTAGGGAAAGATCTGATTCTGCTTACCCCCCCTCAAACCCCTATGCGGTTTAGTATCACCGAAATTATTCAAAGTTATGCCCAGGGCTACTTCCTAATGGCTGAAAACGACGGTGATCTCAACTGGTACTCCAGTCGGCAGCGTGCGCTGATTCCCCTTGATCATCGTTTTCGGTATCCCAAATCCCTGCAACGGGTTCTCAAGCAGAAACGGTTTGAGGTTGCGATTAATCGGGATTTTGCGGCGGTGGTGAAGGGCTGTGCCGATCGGGATGTGACCTGGATTTCGCCAGAGTTGCAGGAGATTTACTATGAATTACATCGATCCGGCTGGGCCTATAGTTTTGAAACCTGGCAAGGGGATCACTTAGCGGGTGGAATTTTAGGCATTATTCTAGGCGGTGCCTTTATTGGCGAGTCGATGTTTTTTAATATTCCCGAAGGCTCAAAAGTGGCCATGGTGGAGTTAGTCAACCGGCTGCGATCGGCGGGCTTTGTGTTGTTTGATGCCCAAATGACCAATCCCCATTTGGAACGGTTTGGGGCCTATGTGGTTAGCGATCGGGAATATCATCATCTGCTGCGCCAAGCCCTTCAGCAGCACTGTAGCCTCAAGGTTTAGGACTTCCTAGGCTCTAGGGGTAGTTTTGGGCCGATCGGGCCTCTTCTTCTGCCATTTGCTGCTTGAGGCCATCCAGGTTCATCGTCACCGTCTCTACATCCAGTTGCTCTAGGGATCCCAACACCACTTGGGACTTCGCCGGGGTTGGCGCGTGGGGGCTGACCACCTCCGCAGGGCTGGGCTTGATGTTGGCGGAGGTTTTTCCTTCTTGTTGCAACTGCACGATGGTCTCTACCGTGGGCTGATCAACCCAGCCCCGCAGCACCATAATTTCGCCAATGCGGTGACCTGTCACCCCTTGATCCAACAGGGCAACTTCTATATGGGAGGGCGTAACAAAACCGGCCTCCACCAAAAACTCCCCCAGGCGCTTCCGGGGTTGGCCGGTGGGGCTGGTGCTGGCTTGGGCAGGGGGCGATGAAGGGGAGGGGGGAATCCGATCGTCTTGGGTCATGGGCAGTTCCTCGCTCAAGCCAGTTTAGCCTGCTTGTTTGAGACGGGTGCCCTCCTACATTAGCCTATTCCCTAGAGCTTTTTCACACGCCAGCAGGTTGAAATTTACAATACTGTTGCAACCCTGTTGCAATAATTGCACGACCCTTTATTAACTAACTTGTATAGCGCCCCCATGGTTAAACTGCCCCAAGACTTAAATGAAGCCGTCAGCCAAGCCCAAACCGCAGCCCAAGCGGCCCTTGATGCGGGCTATCTGCGTATTCAGGTGGAAATTAATATCCCGGAACTGAAAATGCAGCCCATTGCCGAGCAGTTTATCCAGCCCTTTACCCACCTGGGTTCCCAGTTGCGTTTGCTGTTTCCCGATGCTGGGGCGGCGGCGTTGGCCCGTCGGGATTGGGGGAATCCGGAGTTTGTGGTCCGGGGGCTAAATGAAGCCAAAATCAAGGCTGAGGAGTCTCTGTTTATCTTTATTGAGCCGTCTTCGGTGGAGGTGGAGGATGTGGAGAAAATCTGTGATGAGGCCAGCCCCAGGCCGATTATTCTGCTCAATCCTTGCCTAGAGGATGTGGTGACGGTGGGGATTGGCTATGCGGCCCGTCGCTTGCGCGATCGCTTCCTCACAACGATCGAGCCTTGCTACTACCTCCAGCCCCTGGACCAAGCGGCCCTGTTCCGCTGCTATCCCGGCCCTTGGGAACTGTGGCAAGAGCAGGAGGGCACTTATCAAAAGCTCCAGGAGTTCGATCGCAAGCCCTCCGGCGAGGAACTGGAGTTGATTCTTTACGGTGCTCCGGCTGATGCGGCGGGGCCAATGGCTTCCCCCAGTGGGACTAAACCGGGCGGGACTAAACCGGGTGTTTTGACGGGTCTTCAGCGCTTTATTAAGGCACTGAGCCAATAGATCCCTAGGCCGATTACAAATCGGCGATCCCAGGCACAAATCGGCGATCCTAGGGACTGAGCCAATAAATCCCTAGGCCGATTACAAATCGGCGATCCCAGGCACAAATCGGCGATCCTAGGG
>JBMTWK010000091.1:0-9098 GCA_049452395.1 Prochlorothrix sp.
CCCTTGGCACCCCTCAGCCCTGCCAAGAGAGTCACCCGATCGCGTTGAGTGCCCTAGGGTTCTCTCTCCTGGGATTCAGTCCGGTCGCAGCCAGAAATTGGGGCTGGGGGAGCCTCTGGGCACTGGGGTTCACGATCGGCGCGATCGCCCCTGTCCAAGCCCAACCGATCGCCACCCCCAGCGGCAACGAGTACCAAATTACGGGCGTTACCCAGTCCGGCAGCAATCTTTCCCATAGTTTTGAGCAATTTGGGCTAAATGCAGGGGATATCGCCAACTTTCTTGGCTCACCGGACCTCAGCAATATTTTAGGGCGGGTGACCGGGGGCAATGCTTCGGTGATTAATGGCCTGTTGCAGGTGTCCAACAGCAACGCCAATTTGTATTTAATGAATCCGGCAGGCTTAATCTTTGGGCCAGGGGCCAGCTTGGACCTGACTGGTAGTTTTACGGGCACGACCGCGACGGCGATCGGCTTTGAACAGGGCTGGTTTAACGCGATCGGCAGCAATGATTACCCAACCTTGATCGGCAGTCCTAACCAGTTTCAGTTTGCCGCAGCGACGGCAACAGGGGATGCGGGGCTACCGGGGGGATCGATCGTCAATATGGGCAGTCTCAGCGTGGCACCGGGGCAAAATCTGTCCTTACTGGGGCGTGCTGTCTTCAATAGCGGCAGTTTAAGCGCTCCCGGTGACCAAATTGCAGTCGTTGCGGTGCCAGGGCCGGGAAGCGGCACAGAACCAGAAACCCAGGTGTTGCGCTACACGGAACCGGGGATGATTCTGGGGCTGGAGTTGCTGACACTGCCCAGTGATCGCGCTCCCATGGCCTTGGCCACTTTGGAGCCGAGCCAACTTCCGGCTTACCTCACCGGGGGGAATCTCAGCAATGCGTCGGCGCTGATTGTGGAGGCGGATGGCACCATCCGGCTGAGCGGGGCAACGGTTCCAGCAGAAGCAGGGGCGGTGATGGTGTCGGGAACGGTGGAGGTGGGCAGTGAGACGGGAACGGGTGGAGATGTGGTGATGACGGGCAGCGTACTGGGGCTGCTGGGAGCGACGGTGGATGCGTCGGGTGCAACGGGGGGGGGCAATATTCGGATTGGGGGCGATTACCAAGGGGGCGGCAGTTTACCCACGGCAGAGGCGGTTTATGTCGATGCGGCGAGTGATTTAGGGGCAGATGCGGTCACGATCGGCGATGGGGGCGAGATTATTGTTTGGGCTGACCACAGTACGCGGTTTTATGGCACCGCTTCGGCCCAGGGGGGCCTAGAGGGCGGCAATGGCGGTTTAGTGGAAACCTCTGGCAAGGTCTTCTTGGATATTGCCGGTGCAGCAGTCACAACCAGCGCCCCCCAAGGGGAAACCGGCATTTGGCTCTTAGATCCCATGGACTTGCGGATTACAGCAGGAACGGACGATGATGTCACCGGAAGCCCCAATTTCACGACTACGGGCACCGATGGTCTCTCAATCTTAAGCAAAGCCACCTTAGAAGCGGCCCTAGCCAGCAATAGCGTCATTATCACAACCACAGGGGGCAGCGGCGGCAACGGCGATATTACCTTGGAGACCACGATCGACTCCACCAGTGGCAATGATCTCACCCTCACCGCGCGACGATTTATTTTGACTTCCGGGGCCATTAACCTCAGCGGCACCAGTGGTAAGTTAACGTTCAACTTGAATCAGGTCAATCCTGAAACTAACGCGCCCACCAGTTCCATTCAAGCCGCCCATGATGCGATCGGATCGGTCAGCGGCACCTCAACCATTATTTTGGGACCAGGGACTTTTTCTGGAGCCACGCTGAATATCAGCAAAAATATCACGCTACAGGGTTCTGGCTCTGATCAAACCTTTTTAGATGGGCAAAATTCACGGCGAGTTGTCTCTATTAGTTCGGGTTCTAGCGCGATCGTTGATAGTATCACCATTCAAAAGGGAGATGTTGGAGAAGGATCCGGGGCTGGGATCAGAGTTTCCGGCTATGCTACCCTCAACCTCAACAACAGTGTCGTGACTGGAAATGTCGTGAACTTAGGGACTGGGGCTGGCATTTCGAGTGGATACGGTAGCACCCTAACCCTCAATAATACGCGAGTCGAAAATAACCAAGGTTATGATGCCAATGGGGGAGGAATCTATGCCTATGGAGCATCTGTCAGCTTAATCAATAGCACAGTTACAAATAATGTCACGGTAGGCGTTGAAGGGGGACGGGGGGGCGGTATCTCTATCGTTGAGGGAAATTTAACCCTAGTCAACACCACAGTTTCCAATAATGTGGCCAGCAACAACGGGGGCGGCATCGAAAATTATCAGGGGACTATTAGCATCACCGATAGCACCATTGCGGGCAACCAATCATCCAATGACAATGGTGGGGGTCTATACACAACTCAGGGAGTTGTCACCATCCAAAAAAGTACGGTTTCGGGCAACCTTGCCGGGGGACAGGGCGGCGGCATCATGAACTATGGGGGGACCGTCCTCCTCACCAATAGTACAGTTTCAGGGAATCTTGCACTGGACGGGGGTGGCATTCAAAACACCGCTAACCTGTCCTATGCTCCGATTATCATTGGCACGATCGGCCTCACAAATACAACCGTAGCGAACAATATTGCAACCTCAGGAAATGGCGGGGGAGTGAACAGCGGCCCTGGCACAGCGCTCACCCTAACCAATAGCTTACTCGCCAATAATCTATCGGGGAGTCTGGAGGCAGGAGATGTTATTGGTAATGGCGGAGGGTTTGGGTTTAATCTCACCTTAAATGGGACTAATCTTGTCGAGAATGGCAACATTACAGGCACCAGTCTCATTACTGGCATTGATCCCCAATTAAGCGCCCTAGGCAATTACGGCGGCCCCACCCAAACCCATCTCATTTTGCCGGGAAGTGTGGCGATCGATGCTGGTGATAATAACAGTGTCATGGAGACAACGGACCAGCGCGGGGGGAGTCGCATCACGGGAACAGCCGTAGACTTGGGGGCCGTGGAATTTCAAGGGGCAGACTTGAGCGTTACGGCGGGATCTGGCCAAAGCACCGTGGTCAATACCAACTTTGCCACCCCCATCACCGTCAGCGCCACAGAAACCACCTTTGGCAATCCCCTGCGGGGCAGTGTTGTCACCTTGAGCGCCCCCACCACCGGCCCATCGGCCACCTTTGCTAGCCCTAGCCTGACCCTCGATGCTTCGGGCCAAGGCAGCACGATCGCCACCGCCAACACCATTGCCGGACTCTTGACCGCCACAGCTACTGTGGGCAGTAACAGCGCTAGCCTAACCCTGACCAACCTCGCCGATGCACCCAGCAACCTCCTGATTTTGGGCGGCAACAACCAAAGCACGATCGTCAACACGGCCTTTAGTTCACCCCTGTCGGTTCAGGTCACAGACCAATATGGCAACCCCATTTCAGGCACCTTGGTCGCTTTCAATGCACCAGGATCGGGGGCCAGTGGCCAAAATACCAGTCTGAGCATTACTACAGACTCTAGCGGCACCGCTAACACGCCCTACCGTGCCAATACCGTTGCCGGTCGCTATCCCGTCACCAGCACCGTCGCCAACACCAGCCTCAGCACCGCCTTTAGCCTCACCAACCTCGCCGATGCGCCCAGTATCTTGGTCGTTGACAATGGCAATAACCAAGTGGCCACCGTCGAGAGTCCCTTCCCCAATGCCCTCACCGTGCGGGTTACAGACCAATACGGCAACCCTGTCGCCGGGGTTCCGGTCAATTTCACCGTCCAGCTTGGTGCTACGGGCGCAACCGGTTTCTTAAACAGCACAACGGGCATTAGTGATGCCAGTGGCTTAGTCAGTACAACCCTAACCGCCAACAGTGAACAGGGCAGTTTTCAGGTCATTGCCACCGCTACGGGCCTCGACAGCAGTGCAACCTTTGACCTCGAAAATACTGTTTTCTTGGAAACCGTCTGTCCCCCCACCTGCGATGATTCCATTCCCAATGACAATGACGAATCCAGCGACCTGAGTGAACCGGAGTCTGAAGCTCCCCTCCTCAGCACTCCCAATGATGTCGTGACGGAAGTCTTGGATAATGCGACCTTTGCTGAGATAGAAACCACCCAGATTGAAGAATTTAGTGATTACCTTGATATTCCCGATCCTGGCCCCCTCACCGTCGAAGAAGCCCAGAATATTCTCCGCGAACGGGACGAAGAAACCGGCACCACCACCGCCTATATCACCAGCCGCTTCAGCCCCGTCACTGTTCCCGATCCCACCACATCCCGCAAGCTAGCTCCGCCTTCCGGTTCCCCAACGGCCCTTTCTCTAGCAAATGCTGGCTCCCTCGCCGTCAGTCCCGATCTCGCCATCACCACCCCTCCCGATCGTGGCAACAAAGAACTAGACCCCCTCACCCCCTGGATCGGGCAACTTCCCGGCGGTTCCAGCGCCAATCCCGACGATCGCCTTGAAGTCGTCGTCATTACAGCCACAGGCGAACCTGAAATCAAGCGCATCCCCGTCACACGACAACAGATCATCTTCCTGAGTCAGCAAATGCAGCAGGACTTGGATAAACCGATCTGGGTCTACAAACGTCGGATGCAAGCCCTCTATGAGCGCATTTTTGCCCCCCTGGAAGCGGACCTTCAGGCATTGGGGGTAGATAACCTGCTGCTGTCCCTGGGGGATGACCTGCGGGGTATTCCCTGGGGTGCCCTCTATGATGGGGAGCAGTTTTTGGTGGAAAAATATAGTGTTGGGGTGACCCCCAGTCTCAGTTTGACCGATACCGAGTTTGTCTCGCTCCACGATCGATCGGTGCTGGCGATGGGAGCGGCGGAGTTCACCAATCAGAACCCCCTGCCCGCCGTACCGATCGAACTGGACACCATCACAACGCAGTTTGGGACTGCTGCGTCCTTCCTCAATCAAGACTTTACCGAGGAAAATCTCCGACGGGAACGGGATCAACTGTTGCCCGGTGTCATTCACCTCGCTACCCATGCAAACTTCCTGACGGGGGACTTAAATCAGTCCTATATTCAGATCTGGGGCGATGAGAAGATTTCCCTGGGTGATATTGACAGTTTTCAATGGTTTACAGACTCCCCCGTTGAATTATTGGTGCTGAGTGCCTGTCGGACGGCCTTGGGCGATCGCCAAGCGGAACTGGGCTTTGGGGGATTGGCCGTTAAAGCCGGGGTGCGATCGGCCTTAGCCAGCCTCTGGTATGTCAGCGATGCGGGAACCCTAGCCCTGATGACGGAGTTTTACCGCAATCTCCGGGATCCGGAGGTTATCACCAAGGGTCAGGCGCTGCAAAAAGCCCAAATTGCCCTGATACACGGTGATGTTCAGATTGAGAGCAATCAATTGCGGGGCGGAAGCGGTCAATCGCCCTATACCGTTCCCTTACCCTCAGAGAGTCAAGATATTACAACGGAGAGTTTAGCCCATCCCTACTACTGGGCTGCCTTTACCCTCATTGGTAGCCCTTGGTAAGGCTGAAGGGGAAAGCAGGCTCAATCATGGCGGATCAAGGCCCAGAACTACGATCGATCCATGTGGTGGGCCTTGGCCTAGCGGGTGTTGCCGGGTGGAGTCGTCAAACCGTGGCATTAGTGCAGGGGGCGGCGATTTTGGTCGGCAGTGAGCGCCATTTAGCGTTAGCGGCTGAATTAGCGCAGGATCAGACCAGGGAAACCTGGGTTTTGGGCGATTTAGGGGCGACGATCGATCGCCTCCAACAGTGGCAACAAGCCCCCCAATCTGCCCCCGCACCCCCAGCATTACCGGCATCCACGCCCACAGTCTCCCCTGCACCCCTAGGATTACCTACACCGAACCAGGGGCAGTATCACCCCGAAAATACCCGTTTAAGCTACGCTGTCGTCTTAACCTCCGGCGATCCCCTCTTTTTCGGCCTCGGTCGCCTTCTCCTAGAACATCTCCCCCCCCACAGCCTCCACTTCCACCCCCAGCCCAGCTCCATTCAACTCGCCTTTAGCCGCATCAAGCTCCCCTGGCAAGATGCCAACTGCATCAGCGTCCATGGGCGAGATTTAGAGGTTTTAATCCCCTTAGTGCAACGGGGAGTTGAAAAACTCGCGATTTTAACGGATCCGGTCAATAGTCCAGGGGCGATCGCCCAACTGTTGCTCGATTTAGACTTGCCGCAGTCCTACACCTGCTCTGTTTGCGAAAATCTGGGCGGTTCTGAGGAGCGCGTAACCCAAGGCACTCCCCAGGAGATTGCCCCGAAAATTTTTGCTTCCTTAAGCGTTTTAATCTTGGTGACAGATTCCCAGTCGCCCCTACAGTCTCCCGGCTCATCTTGGCCTTTATTGGGGATTCCTGACGCTGCCTTTGCCAGCTTTCCCGATCGACCGGGCTTAATGACCAAACGGGAAATTCGGGTTCAAATACTAGGGGAGTTAGCCCTACAGCCCCAGCAAGTGGTTTGGGATATTGGGGCGGGTACAGGGTCAGTTTCCATCGAAATTGCCCGATTATGCTCCCAGTCCCGTGTCTATGCGATCGAGAAAACTGCCGCCGGAGTGGGACTGATTCAAACCAACTGCGATCGCTTTGGGGTCCAGAATATCCAAACAATCCAGGGGCGAGCACCCCAAGCCTTGGCAGGGCTACCCAAGGCCGATCGCATTTTTATCGGGGGCAGCGGCGGCAATTTAGCGGATATTCTGGACTTTAGTGCCCGATCGCTCCAGGAAAGCGGCAGAATCGTTCTCGCCCTAGCAACCCTGGAGCATCAGGCAACGGTACAGGCTTGGGTGCAGCAGTCCCCGGATCGGTTTGCCACGGTGCAGTGGCGGCAGGTTCGGATCGATCGATCGGCCTCCTTTGCCCACCTCAGCCGCTACGTCCCCCTCAACCCCATCACCCTGATTACCCTCCAGCGCTAGATCTCACGGGGTTTTTGCCATTGGGCATAGAGCAGCAACAGCGCAAACAGGGCATAGCCCGCAGCCCAGGGCGCACCCACGCCCCAGCCCAAGGCAATCACCGTATCACCGATCGTCCATTGGTAGCTGTGCAACAGCCCCACCCAGGACAGCGCCGCCGCCCCCAAACACCACGCCGCCGCTTTGCCAAACTGGCGATCGAGAATATGCACCGTCACCGTGGCCAGAATCATGGCCGAAAAAATCAGTCCCTGCTCCAGGGCAAAGGCTCCCGTAATGTAGAGATCCCCCTGCTCAAAGAGGGGCACTAAGTCTGGGCTAAAGGGAGCGTCTGGATTGCCGAGACCCGCAGCCCGCAGCGCTCCCTTGGCCACCAAGGCACCCCAACCGGCAATTCCCGGCATTAAGCCCAAAACCACCGCAGGCGTATGGTGGGGCGGAATGGCCGTAAAGCTTTGGGCCACAATGACAATGCCAATCCAAAGCACGATCGCCATGCCACTGTCGATCGGCACAAAAAAGGACAGCAGGCCGATCGTCCCACTGATGCACAGCAGCCCCATAATCACCCCATTCAGCATGGAGTAGCCAATCCGGGCACCCATTGCCTTCCAGCCGGGATGGCCAATGTAAATCGTCGTGGGAAAGCAGGAACCAAAGCAAGCCGCCGCCAGCGTCCCAATTCCGTTGGCAGCTAAACAAGGCGGTGCTGGATAGTCATCCCCCGCAGCGGCTGCACTTTCGAGATTTTGCAAGCTTCCCACTAAGTTAAACAGCCCCATGGGCAAAATCACGCTGAAGTAGTCGAGCAATACCGTTTTTTGCTCCCACAGGGCACCGAGCCAAGGGCGCGGCACATAGAGGCGGATCGGTTCCGTTGCCGCTGCAAACTGGGCCGGATCCCAGCTACACAGGCCCGTCGCCCAAGCCAAACCCGTCCCTAAAATCACCGCTAATAGTCCCCCTGGAATCTCTAGGCGCGTCCCAGGGACAATAAACTTAACTTCTCCGTAATAGGTCAGCAAAATTACCCCTAGGGGCACAATTCCCACTAAGGGATGGGCATAGGTGCGCAGCAAGAACCCGATCGAGATAAAGGTCAAGGCAATGCCCGACAAGGTAGACAGCAGGGCCGCACGGGGCGTAAAGTCCCGCAGCCGATCGGCCACCCAAGCCCCCCCTAGCTCAATCAAGCCGGACCCCAAGCAGGCCACCAAACCCGCTGCCCAAGCCAGTTCCGAGGCTTCCTCTGGGCTAGCTCCCCCACTGAGGGCACTCAGGCGCACCGGCAGCATCACCAAAAAGACATAGGCAAACAGGCTCACGGTATTAATGCCATAGGGCAGTGCGGTGAGATCATCCCGCTGTTGGCGCTGACCCTGACGATAGGTTAGCCAGCCGTAGTAAAAATTACCAATTACTAAACTGAGGGCAATTCCCGGCAAAATACGACCATAAACCACGGTTGCGGGGAACTGGAGCAACCCCTGGGTCAGGACAACAATCACCAAAATTTGGATTAAATTATCTAAGGCAAGGCCAAAAAAGCCATCAATATCCCGCCGCACAAACCAACGCGGTCCGGGGGGCAAGGGGGTAGAAGTTTCTGCCATGGCGATCGATGCAAGTCAATAACAACTCAACAAGAGTAAAGCCCAAAAATAGCAGTTATTCCTAAATTGTTCTGGTATACCGTGATCGAATTAGCCCGACGATCGCCCGTCCCTGCCGCCACAATTTCAGCTTTGCTCAAGGTTTAGACCGGAAGATTGAGGAGCAAACTGGCTACACTGAGGCTAGGGATCGATCGTGGGGTTCAGCACGGGGCGATCGCACGCCACACTCTCAAACACCACTCTCAAACACCACTCTCAAACGCAAGGAGAATTTCACCTATGGAAGGGCTAGTTGGGGTATTCATTCTGGGCCTGATTGGCAGTGCCTTATCGGGGTTTAAGGTCGATCGGGAGTATCAGCGGGGAGTGATTTTTCGGCTCGGTCGCTTCCATAAGGTCAAGGGGCCAGGGCTGTATTGGACGGTGCCCATGGTAGACGAGAAAGTTCGGGTGGATGTGCGGACCAAAACCGTTGATATAAAGCCCCAAGAGACTGTTACAGCCGATAGCGTTACCATTAAGGTCAATGCCGTTTTATATTACCGTATTCTTGACCCAAACCG
>JBMTWK010000092.1:0-9070 GCA_049452395.1 Prochlorothrix sp.
CCCCAAACCGGCTAAATCCGGATTTCCGGCCCAATTAAATCCCCCAGCCGATCGCCCCCGTACAGCAACATCGCGATCCGCTCCAGCCCCAGCCCCCACGCGATCGCCGACACCTCCCCACAGCCCAACGGCTCCAGCATCTCCCGCCGGAACATCCCCGAATTCCCCACCTCCAAATAACTATCACTGGGTTCATGGTAGGCATAGACCTCCAAAGACGGCTCCGTATAGGGATTGTAGGTGGGTTTAAATTTGAGCGTCTGGAATCCTAACTGTTCATAGAAATAGCCCAAATAGCCCATCAGAGAGCGCATACTCAACAACTCCCCAATAACAACCCCCTCAATTTGGTGGAATTCCGCTAAATGGGTACGATCGAGGTTCTCATTGCGGAAAACCCGATCGATGGAAAAATACTTACCCGGTTGCCCCTGGGTTGCATAGAGAGTCCGGGCCGTAAACGGCGTAGTATGGGCGCGGAGCAGGGCGCGGCTGGCCTCAGCCTGGGTCCAGGGATTGCCGTAATGTTGCTCATGGGTTGCCTGAACCCGTTGCAGTAGCGCCGCATCCTGGGGTAGGGGCAAAGTTTGCGGTTGGTCCAAATAAAACGTGTCCTGTTCATCGCGGGCCGGGTGGTCCTGGGGCGTAAAAAGCGCATCAAAATTCCAAAAGGCCGACTCCACGATCGTGCCCGCCATTTCATCAAAGCCCATATTCAAAAACAGCGTGCGAATGCGCTGAATACAGTCTCCCAGGATGCTAGAGCGGCCATAGGGCAGATTCGGCACCTCATCCTGGATGTTATAGGGCTTAAAGGTCGCATTTCGCCAGCTTTGGGACAGCAGCATTTCGCTCGTGAGGGTGGAGATGCTGGGCGTAAACGTCAAAGCCTGGAGCGCAGCCGTAGCCGTCAGCCGATAGTCCGACTCCCCGTGGGGGGTAGCCAGTCCCTGGGTTTGGAGCCACTGGAGGGCTTGCTGGGTCACGGAAGCTCCCAAATCCAACTCCAAGGGCAAAGCCCCCCATTGCAGGCTAGCAAACAGCGTCTGGCAGACCTCCAGCCCCTGGAGCCGATCGGCCCCAACAATGGCCACCGTCGCCCCCTCCGCTGTTTCCGTCCCTAGGGCGATCGCCCCCATCTGCTGCAACACACCATACTCCGCCTGGAACTGTTCGCCTAGGTGGCTCTGAAGCACTTCGATCGCCCCCAGACCTTGGCCCAACAACTGCCCAAGCTGCCATCCCGGCACCGCCCCAGAATGCCGCCGCCCCTTAGCCGTAAGCTGCCACCGCTCTTCCGCATACTCCTCCACCTCAAGCCAGCCCGCCACCAACCCACTTAAACAAAATCCCTTCGCAAAGTTAAACTCCAGCCCTTGCTCCTGGCAAAACTGCCGCAAACTGGCGACTAAGCCAGCATCCCGCACTAATTCTAAAAACTGCTGCTGTTTGGGGCTAAATTGGTCCGGATTTACCGCAGGGCTAGCCATCAAGCTCAAAGTCGGATTTGAAGTCGTCATAACAACCGTCCACCATCGAGGGGCTGGGGGGATACAGTGCCCAGTAGAACCGAGCGTAAGCGTTACACCCAGTCAGCATGGGCAATCTCGCCCCCATCACCGGGTAACTCGCGCCACAGGGCATCACGGGTAAAATATTGGCACTTCTCCGGAAGCGCTGCAAGCCATTAGCCCGTTTCCAGGACAGGTTGAGTCAAAATCCCAGGCTAGGCTTAGCAAGTGTTTGGAAAAATTAAACGGGACTGACGGGGTTCGAACCCGCAACTTCCGCCGTGACAGGGCGGTGCTCTAACCAATTGAACTACAGTCCCTTACAATGAGAGCCTTAGCGGTGTCTTGGATTTCTCCAAGGGGCTTCGGTTGTCTCAGGCGCTGTCTGTGTTTCAGCAGCGAAATTCATTATGTCTAACCCGCTCGGCTTTGTCAAGGTTTTGTGCAATTTTTTTTTCGAGGGGGAGGGTCAGGCCAGGGATCGGTCGATCGCTTGGAGCAAAACCGCTTGTAACCTAGAATTAAATCCTGCCCCTGCCCTTGCACTGGCCCGCTATTCCGGCTCAGCCTCACCCCCGCTCAGCATCCCGATCTGGCTAAGCACCATGGCCCATTTGGCTAGACACCGCTCCCCGCCGATCGGTTCTATTGCCCCCTCCGCCCCTGCATAACTCCTCGATTCCATGGAAATTCGTCGCTATTCCCCCAGTCCCAAGGTCAAAGTCCAAAGCTTAAGCTTCCAGGTCTCCACCCCCGACGCTGAACCCGTCAACATTCTCGAAAAAATTATTTGGCACAAGGACCAGGAAGTAACACGGATGCGCGATCGGGTCTCTCTCCTCGACCTCCGGAAACAGGTAGAGCAGGCCCCCCCCACCAAAGACTTCCTCGGTGCCCTACGCCACGCTCCCCACCCCCCTGCGGTCATTGCAGAGGTCAAAAAAGCCTCCCCCAGCAAAGGCGTGTTCCGGGAAGATTTTGACCCCGTGGCCATTGCCCAGAGCTACGAACGCAACGGCGCAGCCTGTCTCTCGGTTTTAACGGACGAGCGCTTTTTTCAAGGCAGCTTCGACAATCTCAGCAATATCCGCCAAGCCGTAGACCTACCGCTCCTCTGCAAAGACTTTATTCTCTACCCCTACCAAATCTACCTAGCCCGTGCCCGTGGTGCAGATGCCGTGCTGCTCATTGCGGCAGTGCTCTCGGATCAGGATCTGCACTACTGCCTCAAAATTGTGAAAACCTTGGGCTTAGTTGCCTTAATTGAAGTCCACTCTGCCCCTGAACTAGAGCGGGTTTTGGCCCTAGAAGGGGTGCAACTGGTGGGCATCAACAACCGCGACCTCAAAACATTTCATACCACCCTTGATGTCACCTGCGACTTACTGGCCACCTACGGGGAAACCCTGCGCCAGCGAGACATTATCCTGATCAGCGAGTCTGGTATGTACACCACCGCCGATCTGCAACGGGTCGCCCAAGCAGGTGCCCAAGGGGTGCTGGTTGGGGAATCCTTAATTCGCCAGCCTGATCCCGGTCTTGCTCTCTCCCATCTCATTGGTGCTCCTGTTCATGTCCACTAAAGACAGTTTCGATCGCTCCATCCCCCTACCCTCCAGCATTCACTACGAAGTCCCGCTGCGGATCCTAGAACAGAAGACCAGCTTTGCCGCCTCCCACTACAACCCCCAGCGGGAACTGGTCCATGAGTTGGTGATTACTTTGCGCAAGGCACTCGCCCAACAGCGGCGACTAGAGGAAAGCTGCCGCCAAGCGGGGCTAAAGGTGGATTATCAATGGTCCCTAGAAAATCCCCTGGGGGAAGCGGAGGAGACCAAGGCCCAGCCAGAGGTAGGCCAGAGCAGCTAAAGACTTAAGTTCCTCCCTGCTGTACTCGTGTGAGCGTCTCGCTCACCACGCGGGCAGGATGCCCGCACTAGAATACCCGCACTAGAAAGGGGGTGGGAATTTCCGCCCTGCTGGGCTAGGGGGAGACTCCCTTGGGTTGATTAACCTCCGCCAAGGCTTTCGCCCTAGTTGCTGAGGATCTTCTGGACAATTTCCATGCCCGTCAGCGCTTGCCAGCCAAAAAGGGCCACGATCGCCACATTCAAGAAAATATGGCCATTCCGCGCCCAGTCTTCCCCTTTTTGCATAAAGGGAGTCAAAGCAGCAGACAGGGCAATCATCCCAGTCATGCCCAGACCCGCCAGCAGGTGGGGACCAAAGAACAGTTTTTGGTTGTTGATGTAGGTCACAGCCATGCCGCCCATATTCCCCAACACCATCAGGGCCAAAAGCAACGCCCCCATTTTGTGGTGTTTTTGGTTGAACTGGCCCTTAATCAGGGCTTTTTTCTCTTCTCCCTCGGCGCTACGGGTCCGGCGGATTTGGAAGCCCAGATACATGGCGTAGAGAGTGAGGGCGAACAGAACCCACATCAGGATGGGGTGGCCAAACTGACTCCAATATTTCAGTGCGTCTACGGTTTCGGACATAATGGCAAGGGTTGAGATTTTTATGAAAAATTCAATACCGGGATTTTAACAAAACTTAGCATTGTCCGAAAGTCCATTTCTGCGGCCCCCCTAGCGAACTGGCCTTGCTCCGCTTAATAACGTGAGTTCGGCAGATGCTCCGTTGCCCCTCACCCCAACCCCTCTCCCTTGGGGAGAGGGGCTACAATCCTGATTCTGTCGTTTCTCCCCCTCGCCCGTGCTGGGAGAGGGGGCTGGGGGGCCGTTGAACTCACGTTTAATATTGCCCCGTTTCATACTGCTCCGTTTGGTACTGGGAGGGCAGCGGGGCAACGGGTTGGCGCAGGGGGCTGGCCTTGGGGAAACTGGCCCAAAACTGGGCGAGCTGTTGGGCGACGGGTTGGGGGTGGTGGGCGTGGAAAAAGTGGCGACCTTGGGGGGCAATCCACAGCCGATCGCTGGGCTTCAGATATTCCTGCCAACTTTGGAGGTGCTGGGGGTCGATCAGCGCATCATCAGCAGCCCCTAGGACCATCAGGGGGGCAGCGGGGCTACCCGGCGCAATGGTGGCCGCCCGAAATAGGGAATGGGGCGTGAGGGAGTGGTCTAGGTCCTGTTGCAGGCGTTGGCGCAGACAGCGGTGGTTAGAAAGGCTTTGTTGGCCAAAGAGGCTATGGACCATTTGGCTCAGAATGACGGGGCGGCTCCAGTGGGTGAGTTGTCGCCGCAGGTAGTAGTGAGAGTGCCAGGTGAGGCTGGGCTGACTGCCAACGCCAAGCAGGGCCAGCGATCGGACCCATTGGGGATAGCGACGGGCATAGAGAAGACCCACCAGGCCGCTGCTCCCATGGCCCGCCAGGTGAACGTAGCGGGGTTGGCGACGAGTTTGGAGAAATTTATCCATAAAGCCTTGGAGCGTTTCCACGGCTTCTTCCAAGTCAGCCCCCCGATCGTCGTCCTGCTGATATTCCCACTCCAACACGGTGAAGTGGGCAGCCAGTTGCGCCAAAAGGGGCTGATTAAACCGTTTCAGGGACGGACTCATGCAAATCCAGAGGACGATCGTCGGGGCAGCCATGACAATTGACAGAGTGCAGGAACAAAGAGAGCGAAAAAGAGCTAAAGACTTCAATTATCGCATTCTGGGGAAAAGGCCGGAATGAGGCACGGAAAGATTCATGAATCCAGCGGCCCCTATCCAGCGACCCCTCATCACCCCTATAAATTCTCGCCGCTCCCACTGATGAGCTGAACCTGTAAAACCCGTTCCGGCGGCAGGGTACCAGGGGGCAGTGAGTCGGGTTCGGAGGCAGCGTCAGCATTGGGGGCAGCGGGCGACGGGCTGGCAGCGGGGCTAGCAGCCGCATCAAGCTGGAACCACACCACAAAGTCCCCCTGATACTCCGGGAGCGCTTGGGCGAGGGTTGCGCTTTTGTACAAGTAGGCAAAGGTATCGGGGCTGGGTTGCCAGATGCGATCGGGTTGGGCATCGGCAGGGGCCAGGGTCAGGGCTTGGGCGAGGGCAGCGGCAGCGGTAATGGGTCCACCGCCCGGTGCGGGGGTTGCGGCGGGTTGACTAGCCGAGGGGTTAGCTGGGGCTGGGGTTGCGCCAGAGGTTGCGCCAGAGGTTGCGCCAGAGGTTGCGGCTTCAGCAGTCCCAAAGTTTAAGACCACCTGTTCGGCCCGATCGCCCTCGGCCTCGGTGCCATTAAAATCCCGAAAATAGGCAATCACCGCACCGTTGGCATAAAGACCCTGCCAGCCCACAAAGTTTTCTTCTAGGGTTCCCTGTCCCCAGGCTTCGTTAAACACATCGGGACTGTCACCCAGGCCACCTCCGGCTTGGCTAAGCTGTGGCCCCACTGCGATCGCGGGGGCAAGGGTTGGGGACTGTCCAGCATCCGCAGCCGTGGGGTCAGGGGGGGGCGGCAGCGTGGTGGCAGGGGATTCCGCTATCGGGGCATAATCCGGGTAATTCGCCAGGTTTGCACAGCCCACAAGGGCGAGGGTGACAACGCCCCAGACACAGAACCGTAGTTTCATGGCAAGTAAAAGGTGGGGGGGTGAGGGGTGAATCGCAGCATCTAGCCAGCGGGCCAAGCTATCGCAATCCTAAGTGCCCCCAGAACTGACCACCTGGGCCAGCCATTGGGTAGCCTTGGCTTGGCTGAGGGGACGGGCAATATAATAGCCTTGGAGGGCATCACAGCCGAGACCATGCAAGAAATGCTGTTCTTCAGCGCTTTCAATGCCTTCCGCCACAACTTTGAGGTCTAGGGCATGGGCCAGGGTCAGAATCGCCTGGATAATTTGAAGTCCTTTGCGATCGGGTTGGGGGGAAAACTCCGAGTTTACTGCGGTTTGGGCCTCAGTAATCCCCAAGGCTTGGATAAAGCTACGATCGATCTTCAGAGTATCAATGGGAAACTGTTGGAGATAGTTCAACGACGAGTAGCCCGTCCCAAAATCGTCCAGACTGATCTTAATCCCCAGTTGGCGCAACCGCTTGAGAATGGCAATCACCGTTACCAGATCCTCCAACAGCACCGATTCCGTCACCTCCAAGGCCAACTGATGGGGATTAGCCCCCGTCTTTGCCAAAATTGCTTGGATCCAGTCCACAAAACCAACCTGCTGCAACTGCTGGGAAGCCAGGTTAATACTTAAGCGCATAGCGGTCAGGCTGGGGAACTGCTGGTGCCACTGGCAGCGCTGCACACAGGCCGTGGTGATAATCCACTCACTGAGGGGCACAATACAGCCCATTTCCTCCACAATGCCCAGAAACTGCCCCGGACCGAGTAGGCCGCGTTGGGGATGGTTCCAGCGCACCAAAACTTCAAACCCGGCCAAAGTCCAGCGATCGGGCTGGGGGCTGCGGTCCACGATCGGCTGGTAATACAACTCAAACTCCTGCTGGGGATCCCGCAAAGCAGCGCGTAAATCCGCCTCCAAACTCAGCCGCTGCACCGCCTGCTCATGCATCGCCAAATCAAACACCGCATAGCCATTGCGGCCCTTGGCCTTGGCCTGGTACATGGCAATATCCGCATCCCGCAGCAGATCCTCAGCGCGGCTGTACTGCCCCTCGCTAAAGGTAATGCCAATGCTGGCCGCAACGGAGCATTCATACTCACGGACCTGGAGCGGCTGGGCCAAGGCCGCTTGGATTTTTTGCACCTTGGCAATGCCCGCCTGCTGGTTGGCCAAAGTCCCCAGCACAATCACAAACTCATCCCCGCCAAAACGGCAGACCAAATCATCCGATCGCACCAGCTCCTGAAGCAAAATCGCCACCTGAATCAGCACCTGATCCCCAAAAAGGTGCCCCAGACTGTCGTTAATGACCTTAAAGCGATCGAGATCGACAAAAACCACCGCAAAGCACTGAAGATGGCCCAACTGGGTTTGTTGGATCCGTTGATCCAGGTGCTCCAGCAGGAGGGAACGGTTGGGCAAACTGGTCAGGGTGTCATGGAAGGAGGCATGGCGGAGCTTGTTTTCGGCTTGTTTGAGTTGGGTAATGTCCGTAAAGGTGACGATGACCTGTTGCACGCTGCGATCGGCCCCAAACCGAGGAAAGGCATTGATTAGCGTCCAAACCATGCGGTGACGATGGCTTTGCTGAATACACAGCACCCAGTCATTCACCGCCTGCCCCGTCTGCATCACCCGGTGAAAGGGGTAGTCCTCCAGGGCCAACTGCTCCCCCAACTCGTCATAAAGCTGCCAAGGCGCAGTATCCAAGGTCAAACCCAGTAGCTCATCGGCCTGTAGCCCCAGCAGATGGGCCGCTGCCGGATTGGCCAGCACAATCTGCCCCTGGGTATCGTAGACCACCACCCCCGCATCCAAGTTATGGATGAGCGTGCGATAGTGACTTTCGCTGTCCTGAAGGGCCGCTTCCCGCTGCTTATGCTCAATGGCAATACCCGCCAGATGGGTCGCCGTATGGAATAGGCTGCGGTCCTGGCTCGTAAGGCTGAGGGGCTGGACCGAATAGAAGCCAAACACCCCCAATAACTCCTCATAGGACGACAAAATCGGGATAAAGGCGCAGGGATAGAGGCCATGGTCGGGGGCAAGGGTGGCATACTGCTGCCAGGGCACCGTGGGGGTATCCGCCAGAAAAGGGGTCGCCGTAGCCTGGAAGCGGGGAGGCGGGGACAACGCCTTCAGGTGGTGCAGCGCAGGCATCGGCAGGGGATCGACGGCCTGGAGGTAGGCGGCGGGCAGATGGGGGGCAGCTTGGCAGCGCAGTTGTTGGAGTTGGGGGTCCAGGACATAGACGGCTCCCCGCAGGCTTGGCAACTGTAGCTCTAGGGTGGTCACCAACAGTTCTAGAATTTCCGTCAGGGGGGCCGCCGTGGCGATCGCCTCCAGAACAAAGCGCTGGCTATTTTGCCACTCCTCCGTCCGCTTGTGCTGGGTAATATTAACCCCAATGCCCAAAACACAAGGCTCTTGGCTACCGGGCAGGGTCAGGGGCTGCTTTTGCCATTGCAACCATTCCCCCATGTGGGGACCGCTGGGCACCCGTTCCTCTGGGATAAACAGGGGTTGGCCCGAATCTAAGGTACTTTGATTTTCCTGCTCAAAGCGATGCAAACTGGTGGGGCAGGTATAAAAATCGGCGGCGGTTTTGCCAATGATTTGATCGATCGTCGTGCCATGGAAATCCGCAAGGGCTTGGTTCACCAAAACAAAACGCCCCGCCCGGTCCTTCACAAAAATTAAGTTGGGGTCCGTATCCACAATGCACCGCAAAAACTGCCGTTGCTGCTGAATTTCTTCCTCGGCCCGTTTGCGATCGGTAATATCCCGAACAATCACCAAAACCTCCGCATCCGGCAGCGCAACAATCCGGGCCTCCTCAAGGCGGCTCCCCTCCTCTAGGTCAATGCAATACTCATAGATTTGGACAACCCCCAACTCCCGCGCTCGTCGGATATAACCCATGCGCAGCTCCGCCAAGTGGGGCGGCAACATTTCATCAATGGTGACCCCCGATCGCATCTTCTCGCTATTGAGAATCTGCACCAATCCCCCACTAATAAACTGGAGATAGGTGCCATCATCCCG
>JBMTWK010000093.1:0-9023 GCA_049452395.1 Prochlorothrix sp.
ACAATGCAGGAATATAGAAGCAAGAATTCACATAGCGACAGAGAGCGAGGATCCATGCCTGTAATTGCCCCCCCCATTGCTAGCGATCTATCCCAGTGCCACCCCAGCGCCGATAAAACCCGCCTGGATGGTCAATGGGAACCCCTCTTCTCTACCCTCCTGGGGTTAGGCCGTGCCGCCGGGGCCGACTTTGTGGAATTTTTCCTAGAGCGGGTCAACTACATCAACTGCATGGCCGAAGATGATGCCATCACCAGCATTTCCCCCCGTATTTCCACCGGAGCCGGGGTTCGGGTCTTCCGGGGCAAAGCCGACTGCTACGTCAGCACCAATGACCTGACCTTTAACGGCCTCAAACTGGCCCTAGAAAAGGGCCTCTCGATCCTGGGTCTGAGCCTGCCCAGTGCCACAGCCTTTGTGCCGGAAGTGACCCTGGAACCCCTGCGCGACTATGCTCTGCTGCGCGGGAAAGAGGACTGGCTCGGTCAATGTAGCTCCATGGCAGATATGGGCGAAGTCCTGCTCAAGGCTACCCATGCCCTCGGCAAAAAAGCAACCCATGTGCAATCGCGGATGGGGGTCTATTTCCGGGACTGGCAGGAGGTTTTAGTAGCGGCCAGTGATGGCACCTTTGCCCGCGACATTCGTTTGACCCAATCCGTAGGGTGTAACTTGCTCTGTGCCGATGGGACGCATCGCTCCTCGATCGGTCGCCGGGTTGGCGATACCAGTAATCCCGGTTTCCTGCACCAGTGGGACTATGAGGCAGAAACCGAGGGCATTGCCGAGTCTGCGGGCAAAATGCTCTATGCCGACTATGTGGAGTCTGGCACCTATCCCGTGATTATGGCCAATGAGTTTGGGGGGGTGATTTTCCACGAGGCTTGCGGCCATTTGTTGGAAACCACCCAAATTGAGCGCAAAACGACCCCCTTTATGGAGAAGAAGGGCCAGAAGATTGCCCACGAGAACCTCACGGCCTGGGATGAGGGAGTGTCGCCCAATGCCTTTGGGACGATCGACATGGACGATGAAGGAATGCCCGCCCAGCGGACCCTCCTGATTGAAAACGGCATTTTGAAGAATTTCATCGCCGATCGGGCCGGATCCATGCGCACCGGCCACCCCCGCACCGGTAGCGGTCGCCGCCAAAGCTATACCTTCGCCGCAGCCTCCCGGATGCGCAACACCTACATTGCCCCTGGCCCCTACTCCATGGACGACCTGCTCAACTCCATTGATAAGGGGATCTACTGCAAGAAAATGGGCGGCGGGAGCGTTGGGCCAACGGGTCAGTTTAATTTTGCGGTGGATGAAGCCTATTTGGTTGAAAACGGCAAAATTACCAAGCCCCTCAAGGGCGCAACCCTCATCGGCGATGCCCAGGAAATCATGAATCGGATCTCCATGTCTTCCCAGGATTTGGGCCTTGCAGCGGGTTTCTGTGGCTCCATCAGCGGCAGTGTTTACGTCACCGTGGGCCAGCCCCACCTCAAGGTAGACTCCATCACCGTTGGGGGCCGCTAAAGGCGTTTCCTGGAACTGTCTCACAGCCCCCCTTAAAATCCCTCTCCCCCTTTGACTGAGGCCCAGGGGAACAGGGCGAGGGACTGTGAAAACGCTTGCTCCTCTTTACCTACGATCGACTCAGCCATGCAAATTACCCTTCCCCCTGAAGCAGAAGCCCGAATCCAACAATTGCTCGGTCTACATGGCCACTCTCCCAGTGAGGTTGTGACCCAAGCCCTAGAACTGCTTATCGATTACCAAGCCTGGGAAAATGAGCAGGATTTGTTGGATCTTGAGGTTGCACGGCAGTCGATCGCCGCAGAAGGTACAGTTTCCTGGGACACCATTCAAGCTGAGCTAGGGCTGTGAACTATCAAATTCAGTTCTCCCGCCCTGCCCAAAAGCAACTGAAGCAGCTTACCCCAGAGCTTCAGCAGCGTATTGCTTAAAAGCTCACTGAACTGGCCCAAAATCCTCGACAGCCCGGATCTGAAAAGCTGAAAGGCCAAGAGGAGGTGTACCGCATTCGGGTTGGTCAGTACCGGATCCTTTACGAGATCCAAGATCAGCAGCTTATTGTTCTGGTGATCAAGATTGGCCACCGCCGCGATGTCTACCGCCGCTGAGTTGTTCCCTAGATCCCCCTTGTCTATGGCCCCCTACTCAACCCTAACCCAGGTCGATCCGCCCCTGCCGCCAGGGGAAATCCTGCCCACCATGTATGACCTGCCCAGTGAGAATGTGGAGGAACCGGGTTTGTCCGATGAATTTCACATTTGGCAGCCAGAACTGCTCAGCGCGACCTTTGCGCCGCCCCAGTGGGATCCGGCTGCGGTTTTCTCCGCCAGTGACCTCCATCTCTACTATGACCCCAGAAATCCCCTCTGGTACAAGCGGCCTGACTGGTTTGCGGTGCTAGGGGCCGATCGGCTCTACCAGGGCGAAGAACTGCGGCTCAGTTATGTGATGTGGCAGGAGGGGGTGCGCCCGACGATCGCCGTGGAATTGCTCTCCCCCAGCACCATGCAGGAGGATCAGGGCCAAAAACCCGGATCGCGGCTTCCGGTGGCGACTCCAGGTCAGATTCAGGATAACGGTGAGGGGACTGGAGAGAGTAACGGTAACGGGGCTGGACTAGGCCGATCGATCGCCCCTGGCAAACCGCCCTCTAAATGGCAGGTCTATGAGCAGATTTTGGGCATTCCCTACTATGTGCTCTTCGATCGGCGCACGGACCACCTCCAAATCTTCACCCTCGATCGGGGAGTTTACCAACCGGTGACCCTGACTGAACCCCGCTACTGGATGGCGGAGATTGGTTTGGGGTTGGGCCTGTGGCAGGGCAGCTTTAAGGGGGTGAACCGGCTGTGGTTGCGCTGGTTTGATGCGGCGGGCCAGTGGTTGCCCACGGAGGCGGAACGGCAACAGCAACGGGCTGAGGCAGCAGAGCAAGCCCTAGAACAGGAGCGGCAACGGGCAGAGCGCCTAGCGGCCCAATTGCGTGCCCTGGGAATTAATCCCGATGCTCCGTAGGGGTTGGGGGTTGCGGCGATCGCCGTAGGGGTTGGGTCTCCCAACCCAGGGCAACACCCCCCGCTCTCAACCGTTGAACCCTAAGAGGGCGCGAAAACCGTGCCCCTACCAATTGAGTGGTCTTGACCAAGAGGGCGCGAAAACCGTGCCCCTACCCGTTAGAAAACTAATATTGACGCAGAAATAGGACTTTTATTGATTATGGCGATGCAAATCGAGACCCTAGCCAACCAGGTACAGGATATTGCCCACAAATTGGGGATTCATAAATACGATATTTCCGGGTCTGCCGTGGATGAAACCAGCGTCCAGGTCGATCGGGGCGAACCCAAACAGGTCAAAGCCTCCCAGCGATCGGGCTTAACCGTTCGGGTCTGGAACGATGCCGGGACCGTTGGCATTACCTCCACCACCGATCTAGACTTGGCAGGATTAGAACTGGCGCTGCAAACAGCCCAGGAAGCCAGCCATTTTGGCCGCAAAGAATACGTTCCTGACTTTAGCCCCGAAGCCACGGCGGCGATCGAACAAAAACAGCGGGAAATCGTGGAGCCGGTCCCCGTCAGCACCTTGATTGAGCAGTTAGTGGAGGCAGAAAAGCAACTGCTCGATCGCCACGAAGCCATCGCTAGCGTTCCCTACAACGGCTTAGCTCAGCGGGATACCGAACATTTCTACGTCAACAGCGCCGGAGCCGCCCGCGCCCAAGGGGGCTTCTACACCTCCCTGTATCTCTACACCAAAACCGACCAGGACGGTCGCAAACCCCGCAGTGCTGGCGCTTACCGCGTTAGCCATGCCCTCAAGGAGTTGGATATTACGGGGTGCATTGACGAAACCGCCACCAAGACCATTAGCCATTTGGACTACCATAAGGTCGATTCCGGCAAGTATTTGGTGGTTTTCTCGCCGGAGGCATTCCTAGACCTAGTTGGGGCATTTTCCAACCTCTACAATGCCCAAAGCATCCTCGATAACCGCAGTCTCTCTACACCGGACTCCCTGGGGCAAGCCCTCGCTTCACCGCTGCTGTCGATCGCCGACGATGCCCTCCACCCCGCCAACATCGGCGCACCCACCTTTGACGGCGAAGGTACTCCCACCCGCCGCATTGACCTCATTAAGGGCGGAATTTTAGCCAATTTCCTCCACAGTGAAGGGACAGCCCGCCGCATGAATGCTAAACCGACCGGCCACGCCAATTTAGGGGCTAAGGTCACCGTCAGTCCCCACTTCTACCATGTCTTTGCCGCAGCACCGGGGGATGAAAGCCTGAGCGTGGATACGGCGGAGAATGTGATTTGGATTGATGACCTCCAGGCGCTCCATGCGGGGGTGCAGTCCCTGGAAGGGTCATTTTCCCTTCCCTTTGATGGCTGGTTGCTTAAGGGCGGCGAAAAGCTGAGTATTGAGTCGGCAACGGTGGCCGGGGATTTTCGGGAGGTGCTGAAGTCGATCGTCCAAGTGGAAGCGGCGGAAAAATTGACTCCCGGCGGGGTTGCGCCCAAGGTGTGGGTCGAAGGTCTATCGATTACGGGGGAATAAGCGCAATCGGCCTGAATCAATCGGCCTGAATCAATACCTCGATCGGGGGCCAGATTTAGGGCCAAATTCACGGCCCCATTCACGGCCCCATCAACCAAAATCATCGATCGAGTGCAGCTTGGCGGAAATTCCTACCCCTCTAGTGCGGGCATCTTGCCCGCGTGGGGAGCGTCTCGCTCACACGAAGGGGTGCAAGACTTATGCCTTGATCGACGAGTCCGTTAGAGACGTTGCCTGCAACGTCTTTCTTTGATTTAAAGGGCGATTTAAGGGGCCATTAAGGGGCTATTAAAAGATGCTTCCTCTACAAGGACGTTTACAGGGAGTTTTGGCATGGATGCTTTAATTCAAGGGTTGCCGGATAGCCCGATCGTCGGCTTTACAGCGCTGCTGCTGGCTATTTTGACTGTGCCGCCGATCGCAGAGCGGCTGAGTCTACCGGGCTTAGTGGGGCTTCTAGTTGCAGGGATTCTGCTGGGGAGTAGCGGCCTAGGGTTGCTCAGCGCCGACGATGCCGGGATGAATCTCCTCTCGGATGTGGGGAAGGTCTACCTCATGTTTGTCGCCGGTCTAGAGATCGACCTGTCGGAATTTCGCAAGACCCGCAACCGCTCCTTAGTCTTCGGGTGTTCCACCTTTTTTATTCCCCTCTTCTTTGGCATGGGCCTAGGGCGATTCTTTAATTTTGGCTGGAATGCCTCGGTTTTAATTGGCTCTCTGCTGGCTTCCCATACATTGCTGGGATTTCCCATTGTTCGCCGCCTTGGAGTTGTCCGCACAGAACCCGTTACCGTCACCGTTGGGGCCACCATCATCACCGACACCGCCGCCCTTTTGGTCCTCGCCATTTGCGTTGCCATCCATGGCGGTTCCTTTAGTGGAGCCTTTCTGGTGCGGCAACTGGTGTTGCTAGCGGCCTATGCGGCGGCGGTTCTGTGGGGTTTAGACTGGGCTGGGCGGGAATACTTCCGGCGCACGGGAGATCAGGAGGGAAACCAGGTTTTATTTGTCCTGTTTGGGGTTTTTCTGGCGGCGATCGTCGCCCAAATGATCAATGTAGACAAAATTGTTGGGGCCTTTCTGGCCGGTTTGGCCATTAACGACGCACTGGGCAAGGGATCCGTCCAGGAAAAAGTCGAATTTATCGGCAGTACGCTCTTTATTCCCTGCTTTTTTGTGGGTATGGGGCTGTCGATCGACCTTCCCCGCTTTTTCCAAAGCTTTACCGAATATCCCCAACTCACCTTCGCCCTCTCCCTCTGCCTCATCTTCAGCAAGCTCCTAGCCGCCACCTTCACCAAATTAATCTATCGCTATAGCTGGCCCGCCGCATTGACCATGTGGTCCCTATCCATGCCCCAGGTCGCGGCAACCCTAGCGGCAACCCTGGTGGGGGTCGAGGTGGGCCTGCTGGGGGAGGAGATTTTTAACGGCGTAATCGTGATGATGCTCGTGACCTCGATCCTGGGGCCGCTGCTGACGGAGCGCTATGCGGTTTACCTGACCCCGCCCCCCCCGGAGGTTTTACCCAAGCCGGACAACCTTTGGGCCGCCCTTCCAACCCAGACCGGCGGAGAAGCAAAACTGGAGGCCGGTGCCCACTGCACCCTGGTGCCAGAGGACGATCGGCCCCATGCCTTTACCGTGCTGGTCCCCCTGTCCAACCCCTCCACCGAGCAAGGTCTCGTGGAACTCGCAGCCCTCATTGCTCAGCAGGAACAGGGCATGGTGCTGCCCCTCCAGGTCATCCATCCCCACAGCAACCTCGTCGGCCCCCAGATGGATCAAGATTTGGTGCGGGGGCGGCGGCTCCTGCGGCGGGCTGTGGCGTTGTGTGAGGGGCTGGGGCTGGCGACCAATCCTGTGCTGCGGATTGATGATGATGTGGCGGGGGGGATTACGCGGGTTGCCCGCGAACAGCAGGCAGATTTGATTTTGATGGGGAGTAGCCGCTTTGGGCTGCGATCGCGGCTGTTAATTACCGTGTCGGAATCGGTGTTTTGGTCGGCCCACTGTCCCGTGGCGGTGGCACGGCTGACGGATCACCCCCAGCAAATCCAAAACATCCTCGTTCCCGTCAAGGATCTGCTGCCCCGAACCCTGCGCACCGTGCGCTTTGCCCAGTGGCTAGGGGCGGTTAATCAGGGGGCCGTTGTCCTGCTCCATGTCTGTGTGCCATGGACCCCGGCAGAGCAGATTCAAGCCTTTGAAACCAGCTTGCACCATTGGCTTGAGCAACAGGACTCAACGGCCAAGGTCCAAATTTTGACCCTCAAGGGGGAGGATGTGGGGTCGATCGTGCTGAATCAGGTGCAAAGCTTTGATTTGGTGGTGCTACGATCGCTGCGCCGCAGTACGGCGGGGGGCTTTGCGGTCAGTACGGTCACAACCCAGGTGATGGATGGTTTCGACGGATCGATCGTCCTTTTCGGGGAACCCTATCACTCGGTTTAAGGGGCTACTTGCCCTAGGTTGGGGGACGGGGGGGCGCATCCCCCGTTGGAAGAACCTGGGTAACGTGAGTTCGATAGCAAATATTTCGATAGCAAATATGATGAGCATTAAGAACGCCGATTGCAAATCGGCGATCCCAGGGGAGGGGGAGGGCGGAGGGCTGAGGGACTCAAGGCAAGTTTCCCCGGTTCTCTACGCCTCTTTTCGCTGCTGGGTCGATTGGGGCAGTAGGGAAAAGCGCATTTCGCCCCGCAGGCGCATTAATTTTTCCTTGCGTAGAAACGCTTCATAACCGTCTTGGAGCCATTCCCCATCATTCAGGTCAGCAATTTCCACGGTGGGATTGGGGTTAATGGAAACGGCCCCGGTCTCATTCGATCGCACCTGGGGCGGCAAACCTCCGCTCAACTGCGTTAAATACTCCCGCAGCCAAATCAGCGCTGCTGCTGGGGAGGGTAGCTTCACATGTATCGCAAAGACAAAAGGCAGTTCCTGTGTTTCTACGGGCAACGGTTCCCACACCTTCAGCATAACCCCGTCCGTTTGGTGCTTAATTTGGTAGTGCAAAACATAGATTCCTGCCGTTGGAGGGGGTGTTGCGGCAGGGGTTGTTATAAGCTCGGAGGCGGAGTAAGGGGTGGCAACCATGATTCCGAACGATCGCGTGAACTTGTATCAGATCCAAAGCAAGAAAGGCACCATGTCATCTCTCTCACGAGAAGCTATGTGCGTATAATAACGGATCTGGCCAGAGCTTTTCATAAAGTTTCAATGAAGCGGCCCATTTTCTCCTACAGGCTACACCCCACATTTTCCGGGACAAACCACAGTCGCCCAACGTATCGCGCCCAACATATCGCGCCCAACAATCGCGCCCAACGATCGCGCCCAACGTATCGCGCCCAACGTATCGCCCAAGCTCAGTCTGCTGCCCCTAGGGCTAGGGATGGGGAAATGAGTAATTCTTTGGTATAACTCATACATCTTGACCCTCCCTGCCCCCAGCGAAAACCAGCGAATCGGTACAGGTTGCAAGAAAAACAATGGGTCTTGGGAACCCGGACCCCTGCCCTTGGCGGCAATGTCAGACCCAGAAATGCTCAATGTTCTGGCCGCCGTTGCCAATGAATGGGGAAGCCCAAGCTGTATGCGTGGCATCAGCCTTAGGCAGTTCACACCCTGTATCCTTACCGTCACTGACGCTCACCGGCATGATCCAGGAAACTCCTCCCCCTGCTACTCCACACCCGATCGACCCCTGGGAAGGTCTAAAAACTGCGGTCTGGACGGTGCTCTACCTCATCTGTGCTGACATCGGCTTTAATGTGCTGTTTGCCATGCCCCAGGATGTCAAGCAAATTCCCAACACGCTCCAAGCCTACTTTGAATATGGCCGATCGGTGGAGGGGAAACTACGGTACCAAGTGGGTCCAACCCCAGAGCGCACCGCCCCCATCGCCGAGCCAGGTTGGTTGGGGGATGGAACTCCCTTCAACGATCAAGACCAACCCACCCAACCCCGTCAACCGGGACAGCTTATGATTGCGACCTATGGCGGGTCTTTTAATCAGCGGCTCTCCTTGGCGATCGAAAAGAATTACGGGGACAGCGTGACAGTGCGGAAGGTCAGCGCACCAGGGGGACCCTTAAACTGGGCCTATGCCGCTTACCAGGATGATCCCGGCGCTGACGCAGCGAATGCGGTGGTTCTGACGGTCATGTCCATGAATATTACCAGTTTTACCCTGGGGGGTCAGTTTGGGGACTTGCCCAGCCCCTATACGCGACCGATCTTTGCCTTAGCTGAGGAGTCTGGGGATCAGGCCGCAACTGCAACCAAGCTACAACGCATTGATCCACCCATCCAAGACTTAGCCGCCATGCAGCGGGGACTGTGGGAAGACCCCAGCCTTTGGCAAGCCCATGTGGCACAAATTAAGGCCCATGATCCCTACTACAATCCGATTCTCTTTAACAGATCT
>JBMTWK010000094.1:0-8948 GCA_049452395.1 Prochlorothrix sp.
CTGACCCTCCCCGCACCGCAGCCCCCCATCGCAGCCCCCGCATCTTGAGTAGCCCATGGCCCTCCGCGTACTGCCCTCCTGCGCAGCTTGGACGGATGGCCCAGCGTGGGTCGAAGGGCGCAACCCCAAGCCAGTGGGTCACCTGCGATCGTCCCCCCCCCCAACAGGATGTGCTCCCTCCCGTTCCACTCAATTCACCCTGATGGACGCTTTCAACCCCACTGGAAGCTGAGGAGATCGAAACCAGCTTGGAGGGAAGGCACAGTCGCCTCCCACCCCCCTGATATTGACAGGGGCGCTCAGACAAAAATTTGCGACGAAAACTTGCATTGTTCGAGGTGCCCGCTGGTTCAATTACGGTAGATTACGTTAGGAGTATAGGCAGTACGGTATGCAGGGTCACCTTCATGAAATTGACATTCGCAGCATCCTGCAACTGGTAGAAATTGGCCAGCGCACTGGGGAACTGTTCATTGAAACCTTTGGCAGTCCCTCCACGACCGGGGGGCGCAGCGATCGCCTGAACAAGTCCAATCCCACGGCACCGACCTACTCCTGGTTTGTCTTCTTTCTCAATGGCCAAATTATCCACGCCACGCAGATGGAGAGCGGCATTGAGCGGCTCCAGGATCACCTCCAGCGCTACCACCTCAAAGTAGACGGGGATCTGTTATCCCATACCCCCTTTTCCACCTTCCACGCCCCTGAATACGGCTATCTGTGGGCCTTGCTGGAAAATGGCCTCCTCACCCCGGCCCAGGGGCGCAGCATTATTCGCAGCCTCACCTATGAAACCCTCTTTGACCTGCTGAGCCTGCACCAAGGCACCTTTGTCTTTGAGATGGGGTCTCCCCTCGCCCCCCAGCTCAGCACCCTGGAAATTAGTCCCATGATCCTAGAGATCATGAAACAAATCCAGGAGTGGAAGCAGTTGCATCCCCTGATTCAGTCCCCCGATCAACGGCTGACCGTGGGGGATCTAACCCAACTGCCCCCCCTACCCCCCAATCCCGACCCTGTCTCAGCGGCCCTGCCCCACATTGCCAAGAACTGGGCCGATGGCTCCCACTCCCTCCGCCGCATTGCCCGTTACCTCAACGAAGATGTGCTCACCGTAGCCCGTGCCCTCTACCCGACCGTCCAGGCTGGTGCCTTCCATGTCTTGCCCCTAGACAATAACCCCACCCCCGCCCTCAACACCCTGCTGACCCAGGTCCTGGACGATCGCCCCCCCCGCATTGTCTGCATTGACGACAGCGCTCCCCTGCGCAAAACCGTTGAAAGCCAGTTGGATCATTGGGGCTATGAGGTGACCAGCTTGGGCAACCCCCTTAAAGCCCTCAGTTTGCTGTTTGATCTCCGGCCCGATTTAATTCTCTGCGACATCGCCATGCCCACCCTCAACGGCTACGAGCTGTGTGGGATGTTGCGCCAGTCCACGGCTTTTCGCCAAACCCCCATTGTGATGCTGACGGGGAAGGAAGGCTTTACCGATCGGGTCCTCGCCCGTATGGTTGGGGCCACAGACTACCTCACCAAGCCCTTTGGACCCCAGGAACTGATGATGCTGGTGGAAAAATACGTGGGGCCGGGACGCACCGATCGCTATGAACCCGATACCCTCTTACAGGCAGATCTGCGGGAACAGTTGGGTTAGTGGGGTCGGAATCCGGATTCTTTTCCCAGCTCTGCCCTGACTTTGGAGTACAGCCTAGGAATAGAGGAGAAATGCCATGCTCCATTGTGCTGGGTCCGAAGTTTTCAGCGAAAGACTACCGTTTCTGGGAATGAAATGCTAGGCTTCAAAAAACTGAGCGGGTCTAGGAGAGAAGCCTTGGCAATCACCCAGTGCGACTAAGCTCCAGGCTTATCCAGCGGTGCAGCAATGCTTCCTCCAACCGATGGGCACTGCCCGGTGATTTTGGGGATCCACCCTATCCCCATCGCTTCCCAAAACTTCCCGTCCCCGGAGGTCTTCTTCCCGTTTGGGGGGCATTCTTTCGGGAAGGCTCTGCTGATGTCTTGACAGCCTTATAGTAAACATGGGAGAAGCATCTTGTCTTCAATTGCTGAGGCTCCCGATCGGAGGCTCGGTTGGGTTCATCCCCTGAACCTGAAAAATCCCCAGGGTGTTCCCCTTGTCCCCTCCTTCCTAGGCAAAATTCACTCTCTGAAGGGACAAGGAACTCGTTTACATTACGGTAGACGACAGGATTCTCGCCTGCGTCTCGCTCCAATCCTGTCTATTCTATTTGGGTGTTCAGAGGTCAGTCACAATGAGTATAGTGTTGGTTGTGGAGGACAGCCCAACCCAACGGGAAATGATTAGCGATTTACTGCGCGGAAGCGGACTAGATGTCGCCATTGCCACCGATGGGGTGGAAGCCATCGAACAGATCGAAAGCAACTGTCCTGACTTAGTGGTGCTGGATATTGTTATGCCGCGTATGAACGGTTACGAAGTCTGTCGCCGCCTAAAGAGCGATCCCAAGACCCAAGGTGTACCGGTGGTGATGTGTTCTTCTAAGGGTGAAGAATTCGATCGCTATTGGGGTATGAAACAGGGTGCAGATGCCTACATCGCCAAGCCCTTTCAGCCTACCGAGCTAGTGGGAACTGTCAAACAGTTACTGCGCGGGTAGGATTAACCCCGACAACCCCCGCCCGATCGCAACCGATCGAGCACCGGGATCAGGATCCTGGCCCAGTCATCCAGACTTTCCCGCTCTGAGAGGACCGGTCGTCCCTAGGCTCCCCGCTCCCGTCCCGTTCCTTGAGGGTGTGATACATAGGCACTGCGTCAGTTAGGTACTGCGTCAGTTGTGTGGGATCCTTCGCAGGTCTTTGCGGTGATCCGCCCCTTCTGTTTCCTGGGCTTTGCTTGATCCCCACCCGATCGAGCTTGCTGCGGCCCCCCTCGCTAGAATAAAGCCCCCTCAATATCAATCCCTCAAGCATCAAATCATTAAGGAGATAGGATGGTTGGCAATCCTGATTTTCTAGCAGGGCAGGACCAAGATAATAGCCCTGAGATGCAGGAGTTGGAGACTCCTGATGGTGAACTTTATCTGCGATTTTTTATCCCGTCCGGTGATGAACTTGCCCTCCCGGCTGTGGGAATTCGGCAGGCGATTTTTGAACCGCCCGATCGCATCACCCCAATTCCCAATGTTTCTTCCCTGCTCCTGGGTACGCTCAACATGCGGGGCCGAGTCATTTGGGTTGCAGACCTTGGCCAATTTTTGGGCGATTCAACGCCCCTCAACGTCGATCGTACGGAACTTCATGTGATTGCCGTGGAAGATCAAGACACGATGTTGGGCCTTGCGGTCGATCGCGTTGGAGATACCCAATGGCTCAACATTGACGAAATTCAGATGTCGACTGATATTTCTGACACCATGGCTCCCTTTGTCCGGGGAGAGTGGATTGTGAAAGACCACGAAAGCGATCGTCGCCTCCGACTGCTGGATCAAGTGTCGATCCTTCGATCAGCGCGGTGGGCTGCATAGGCGCTTAGGGCAGACATTTGAACCGCAGGAGAGAACCCCATGTCATACCAGCAGGCACTCGATCACTACAACGAAAAGGCTTATGAAGCAGCAGCGGCCATTATTGACCCCCTCGTCCAGGAAAAGCCGACTAACGCCAACGCACGTCTCCTAAGGGGACATATCTACTCTAGCCTTCAGCAATACGATGTAGCCCTGGCAGAGTACGAAAGCATTCAAAGCATTAGCAGCGATCCCACCGTGCTGGAGTATGCCCAGATGGGGATTGACACCTGTAAGGCTTACCTCGGCGACACGCCCCACTACAGCAATGGCAGTGGTGACTATGGGGCCGATGGGGAAGTAACCGCTGTGTCCTTTGGCGCTGCCAGCCTAGAGCAAGACAGCAGTGCCTTGGGCGATGACCTGGATTTTGGGTCATGGCAGCCTGAAGCCGGAGAGGGTGCTGATCTCGCTGAGAATTTTGGTGACTTTCCCGACACCTTCGATCCCTCAGACCCCGCCGCGACCAATGGGCAGTGGCCCTCGGAGGACAGCTTTGAGGGACTGAACTTTGATGAAGGGGATGGCCTCCAGACCGAAGACCTAGGGTCCAACAGCTTTGGGGCGGGTTCTGGGGCAGAGAGCTTTGATTCTGACAGTTTTGGGGCAGATCTGGGCACCGAGAACTTGGATGCCGACGGCTTTGGCTCCCTCAACTTTGAGGAAGGCTTTGATGCCAATGGCTTTGGAAACGACAGCTTTGACAACGACAGCTTTGGAAACGACAGCTTTGGGGATGAGGACTTTGGCAGCGGGGCCAGCCTAGACGGGTTATCCCTCGATCCCGATGCCTTGGATCAAGGAGGCTCAGAGCCAGACTTCGGTGCCTCGCTGGGGGCCGATGCTGCCGCAGCCTCCAATCCCTTTGCCGCCGAGGGGGCTGATTTTGGCTCCCTGGACGCGGCGGGGGATAACCCCTTTGCGATCGACAGCTTGGGCAGCGAAGGACTAGACGATCTGGGGGCCATGGACTTTGGTCAAGACGGGGGCCTAGGGGGCGGATCCGCCCTCGGTGCGGTGGATCAAGCCGATTATGACGACCCGTTTTTGATTGCCGATGCCCCTGAGATCGCCGAGGCGGGAGGTCTCTTTGAAGACGGCACCCCTGCCCAGGAAGATGACACCTTTCCCGATCCCGATGCGGCGGAGGCCACGATCGCCCTCAACAATCTCGCCCTAGAGGACAGCGGCGCAGCCTTTCCTGACACCAATGGCTCCAACCCAGGCCATGGCTTTGGGGGCGACGATTTCGAGTCCACCGACTTTGAAGCCGATGATTTTGGAGCCGATGACTTCGGCCAGGATGACTTTGGCCATGACGACTTTGAGCCGACCAGCTTTGGCTCCCAAGGGTCAAGCCAGCCCAGCTTTAGCTTAGAAACCGAATCTAATGATCTCTTCCCCGAAACTCCAGCAACCGCCGCCTTTGGCGCTGGGGAAGACTTTGGGGACGATACCTTTGCTGAAGTTGATCACTCCGACTTAGATTCCCGGAACTTTGGGGACTCTGAACCCCAGACCCTCTTTATGGGCGGGGACGACAACGATGATGATTTTGGGACCACGGCCCCTGAGTTAGAGTCCGACTTCTCTCCCCCGGACTTTAACCGTTTCAGTGACAGTGGCTTTGACGATGGATTTGATGACGCTGGCGCAAGCTACGGCTTTGGCGACGATGACAGCGGCGATTTTGGCCACGATGAACCCTCAGGCAGCTTTTATGGTGAGGATTCCCATGATTTTGACCAGAGCGCAACCCGAGGCCGAAGCAGTGGGGCCGCAGACGCGGGCTTCTCGGACAACTTCAATGACTTTGGGGACTTTGGCAGCTTTGATGATTTTGCCATGGGGGGAGATCTGGCTGACTTTGGCCAAGACAGCAGTGGTCCCTTAAGCGGGGGTGGACCGGCCAGTCAGTCGGAGGTGGTGGACTTCAACGACTCCCTAGACAGCAGTCTGGGCGGTGGGAGCATTTGGGGCGATGACAATATCCCCTCCTTTACCCAAACCGATTCGGACTTGGTGGAGCCGGTGGTGTCCGTGGAGCAGGGCACCTTTGCCTTCCTGGAGAACTCCAATTTCAAAACCAAGCGCACGATCGTGGCCTTTTGTACCGGGGTCGTGGCGGCCCTGGCTTCGGCTACGATTTATGTCAGCAGTGTGAGCACGGTTCCCGATCGCACTGAATCCGGGGAAGAAATGCCCCAGGAATTTAAATCCCTCGTCGCCAGACACCTCCAAAGTACCGCTGCCTTTATGGCGTTGGCAGGATTCTGTAGCGGGGCACTGACCAACTTTGTGCTGGGTGAAATTCTGCTGCGCCAGAGCCGCAAATCCCTGGATGACCTGCAACAGCAGATGCAGCGCGTCAGCCAAGGCGACTTTAGCGCCCAAGCCACCATCCACTCTGAAGATGAACTGGGGCAACTGGCGGCTTCCTTTAACCACATGTCGCGGGTGATCCTCACCACCACCAAGGAAGCCCAACGCAAGGCTGAAGAGCAAGAGCAACAGCGGGAAGACCTCCAGCGCCAGGTGATTCGCCTCCTAGACGACGTGGAAGGGGCGGCACGAGGTGACCTGACGGTCCAAGCCGAAGTGACCGCTGACGTGTTGGGCGCAGTTGCCGACTCCTTTAACCTCACCATTCAGAACCTGCGGGAAATTGTGAACCAGGTGAAGAAGGCTGCAATTCAGGTGAACAAGTCTTCATCGGACAATGAGACCTTTGCCCGCAGTCTGTCCTCGGATGCCCTGCGCCAAGCGGAGGAGCTAGCCGTGACCCTCAACTCGGTGCAGGTAATGACCGACTCCATTCAGCGGGTGGCCGAGAGCGCCCGTGAGGCGGAGGAAGTGGCCCGTACTGCGTCGGCGACGGCCCTGCGGGGGGGTGAAGCGGTGGAACAGACCGTGGCAGGGATTCTGCGGATTCGAGAGACCGTTGCTGAAACAACCCGGAAAGTGAAGCGTTTGGCGGAATCTTCCCAGGAAATTTCCAAAATCGTGGCTTTGATTGCTGCGCTCGCCTCTCGAACCAACCTCCTAGCCCTCAACGCCAGTATTGAAGCAGCCCGCGCAGGCGAAGCCGGTCGTGGATTTGCTATCGTGGCGGATGAGGTGCGTCAGTTGGCCGATCGGGCCGCGAAGGCCTCCAAGGAAATTGAACAGATCGTCTTACAAATTCAAAGTGAGACCGGTTCAGTTATGCAGGCCATGGAAGAAGGGACTCAACAGGTGATTGAGGGGACGAAGTTGGCGGAACAGGCCAAGCGTTCCCTGGAAGACATTATTCAGGTATCAAACCGCATTGACCAACTGGTGCGATCGATCACCGCCGATACCGCCGAACAAACTGAAACCTCTCGGGCCGTGGCCCAGGTTATGCAGTCCGTGGAACTAACCGCCCAGGAAACCTCCCAGGAGGCACAACGGGTGTCCCGGTCACTCCAAAACCTGGTGGGCATTGCCCGCGACTTGCAAACTTCCGTAGAGCGTTTCCGGGTGGAGACAACAGCAGAGTAATCCAGGGAGGACTCCAATGGACGCAGCGCAAATTTTGGGTTACTTCATTGAAGAAGCCAAGGAACATCTCGATACCCTAGAGCAAAGCCTCGCCACCTTCGATCAAACCTTGACAGATGGGGACCTGCTTCAGGAACTGTTTCGGGCCGCCCACTCCATCAAAGGGGGGGCAGCGATGCTGGACCTGGAACCGGTTCGCTATGTCGCTGGACAGTTAGAAGATGGCTTCAAGATCATCAAAGAACACCCCCAAATCCCTGCTGCGTCTGCGATCGGGTCTCTGTTGCAACAAAGTTGTGCGGATCTGCGGATCCTGGTAACCCTGGTGGAGCAGCAACCCAACGCTGCCGATCGGGACACCACCACCGAAGCCACCACCCTCGCGCGGGCCAAAGGCACCCTCGCCACCCTTCAGGAGCATCTCACCACCCTCGCCAGCCAGCCCCCTGCGGCAGTGGCCCCCCCTGCTCCTCAGCCCACCCCGACCCCCGCGATGACTTCGACTCCCCCCGCATCCCTCGCCGGTAAAGCAGTTCAGGAAGACGGTGCCCTACAACTGATTTTCCGGAGTGATGTTCCCACCCAATTGCGACAAATGTTGCAGTTGTTCAAACAAGCCGATAACCCCGCCAGTCGCCAGCAGCTTCAGGACTTTTGCGACAACCTAGAGCGGACCGGGGAACAGTTTGACCTACATGCCTGGTGTTACCTGGTGCGCATGGCCAGGGCCGCGATCGCCAACCCCCAGAACACCTATCACACCCTCGCGCCGATCGTCATTAAGGAGCTAAAACAGGCCCAGGATGCCGTCTTAGCCGGATCGGCCCCCACCATTCAAGCCAGCGGCGAATTTCAAGCCATTGTCCCCCCCGACTGGGATGCCCCCACCGCCAGCCCCGATGACTTTGATGAGCTACTGGGTTCCCTCGATCAAGTCTCCCTGGATGGCGACTTGGATCTGTCCTTTCTGGGCAACCTGGAAATGGAGCCAGGTCTGGATGGGGCCGGGGATGGAGCCGACCCCCAAGGCACCATGGCCTTTGACCAACTCTTCAACGAATTGGACGCGGATGGCGCTGGGGCAGAAGAAGATGTCACGTCCCTATTGCCGCAGCCCAGTGCGGCGGATGTGGCAGTGCCAGGAATGGGGTCAGAGGAGCTGAGCAACCTGGCCGACTTGTTTGGTGGAGAAAGCACGGCCCCAGAAGCAGCCCTGGGATTAGATTGGGCAGGCTTAGGGGATGCAGAACTGGATCTCGATGCCCTTGCCGCCGAGTCGTTGGACGATACGATTTTTTCGATGACGAGCGATCGAGGGGCTGAAGCGGCTGCTGAATCGGCTACAGCGGCCCGTGATACGACTGCCAGTGATACGTCTCTGTCAGATCTGACGGATCTGGTCGATCTGAACCAAGAATTTGAGAGCCGTGAGGCTAATGCAGCCCTTGAAGCCCTCAATGATTTGGGCGATGTGGGCGATTTAGACGACTTAATGGATCTCACCAATCTAACTGGGGAATTCGAGGCCAGCGGGGCTGAAGCGACCCTGGAAGCACTCAATGCCCTAGAGGGGTTGGGGGAATTAGGGGATCTGGGAGAGTTGGGTTTTGAGGCGATCGAGGCCACTGAGGATACTGGAGTAGAAGATCCAGAGGTTAGCCCGACGAGTGCAGGTGCAGAGAGTGACTTTCTGCTGCTCTTTGGGGGAGACAGTGGCAGTGCTGCAACGGCTGAGGCCGAGGCCGAGAGTGCCGAGACAACGCTGGATACTGGGCCGCTGGGCGATGATTTGCTAGGCGATGAGTTATTGGGCGATCAACCGCTGGGTGATGAGTCACTGGGCGATGAACTGCTAGGCGATGCCTTATTGGG
>JBMTWK010000095.1:0-8887 GCA_049452395.1 Prochlorothrix sp.
ATTGCGTAAGACTTATTTTTTGGCCATAGGGGGCGGATTGGCTAGAGAATCCTGCACAGGAGCAGGTATCGGGGCAAGGGAGCGCGATACACTGGCAGTTAGGTGTCGGGGGAGCGCGAGAGACTGGGGAGCCGAAGCCCAAGTTTTCCCACGGTCCCCTGTGCTTGCCGAATCCTTAACCCTTGCCTGTCTAAAGTACCCATGGCCTTGAACCTTGCCCCAATGAACCCAGATTATTCCCGCCGCACCGTGACGGCTGTGCCTGAGGTTTCTGTGGTGGTGCCGATTTATAACGAGGTGGAGAGCTTGCCCCAATTGGTGGCCGCGATCGCCCAAACCCTAGGCGGCCAAGGGCTACAGTATGAGCTGATCTGTGTCGATGATGGTTCCCAGGATGGATCGGCGGAGTGGTTGAAGCAGGAAGCCAGCCAGCGATCGGATCTGCGGGCCGTCCTTCTGCGGCGCAACTATGGCCAAACCGCAGCCATGGCAGCGGGGTTCCACCATGCCCGTGCCGCCAAGATTATTACCTTGGATGGGGACTTACAAAACGACCCCGCCGATATCCCCCTCCTGCTCGCCAAATTAGATGAGGGCTACGATCTCGTCAGTGGTTGGCGCAAAAATCGCCAGGATCATGCCGTGACGCGGCTCTTACCCTCTAAGGTGGCCAACTGGATGATTGGGCAGGTCACAGGGGTCCAAATCCATGACTATGGTTGCTCCTTAAAGGCTTATCGCAAGGAAGTCGTGGCGGATATGAACCTCTACGGGGAGTTGCATCGCTTTTTACCCGCCTTGGCTTTTATGGAAGGGGCGCGGATTTGTGAGCTACCCGTTCGGCACCATGCCCGCCAGTTTGGCCAAAGCAAGTACGGGCTGGGGCGAACCTTCCGGGTGTTGTTGGATCTGCTGACGATCTACTGCATGAAGAAATTTTTGACGCGCCCCATGCATGGGTTTGGGGTGATGGGGTTATTGTCCATGGCCTTGGGGGGGGTGCTGGGGGTCTATCTGACGGTGCTGAAGGTGGTCATGGGGCAGCATATTGGCGATCGACCGCTGCTGATTTTAACGGTGCTGCTGATTTTGGGCGGGGTGCAGTTGCTGTGCTTTGGGCTACTGGCAGAGCTAATGATGCGAACCTACCACGAATCCCAAGGTCGCCCCATTTATCGGGTGCGGGAAGTCGTCGGCGCTAGCGATCAGACCAACGCCAGCTAGGAAGCTAAGCAGCCCAAAAAATAAGGTGGGCAGTGACGATTATTTGCAAACAAACCTGCTGACCGTGACCCGACGGCGGGTTTTGTGGCTGTTTGTGCTGCTGATTACCAATACGGGCACCAGTGCGGTGATCATTAATCAGCAGGATATGTTGCAGCAAGTGGTTTCCCTCGCGGCCTTTATTCCTCTGCTGATCGGCGCGGGGGGGGAAACGGAGGTTCCTAGGCTTCGACGGTGGTGAGGCGGGGCTTGAATACCGATCGCCTGCGGACGATCTGCACTTTTCGGGTCATTTACCGGAAAGCAGCGACGGGGGCAATTGGGGGGGGGGGTAACCCCATGGCTATTTCGATTTTGGGAGCATCTCACTTTGACAGAATCCCGGTAGGGGTCGTGCCCCCATGCCGACCCTCTTGGGACCAAAGCTAGGGCAACCACGGGGGGATTCCCCTACCGGATTGGTTAACCCGCCCAAGGGAGATGGATGGAGCCGTTTTAGCAGCCATAGCCACAGCAGCATCTGTCTGGTGACGCTCAGCTTTGCCCCTCATTCCCATTGATTTTCACCCTAATTCATCACAGTACTATTATGGGATAGCTAGACCGGCTGTCTAGTCGAAAATATGAGATACTCTGGTGCGTTATGGTTTCACCGAATACATCCTAGAAGTCAGGTTAATTTTTCCGCTTTACTTACCTATAAATTACGACGAATAGCATACTTCACAATACCTGAAACGTAAATAGAACATCCATCTACCTCTCTGATTTCTTCGTAATTCTCGTTCTCTGACGCTAATATCACTGATCCCTTCTCTGTTCTATAACGCTTGACAAGGATTTCATCGTTAACTGCCACAATCACAATATCTTCTTCCCTTGGCTTTTGGAACAAAGGGTTAATCTGCTCAACAATTAACCAGTCACCTGGGTAGATCCCAATACCAATCATTGAATCTCCTGTCACTGGAATCACGATGGTTTTACCAGGGTCACCAATTAACTCATCCTGAAGATCGATCTCCTCATAGTCAGTATTCATTGAATCCCCTCCAACGCTTGATGTGCTGTGTGATCCTGCTGAAACAGGATAGTCATATTTCTTTACCTTATGAGTTCTGACAGACCTTAGAGCATCTGTAATTTCTTGCGTTCTCCAACCTTGTTCCCACAGATCTTCCAAAACCATCAGTAGTGGTAAACTCAATGACTGAGGAACCCCAATTTTTGCAGATGACTCTTCCCACTTGAGTTTTCGCCCTGAATTCTTTCTAGAACCACCACTTGGCATAATTGATCTCCTTTAACTGGGTGACAACCCCAAAAGTACTTACTGATCTGCTTGAACAGGAGCCACAGTTTTAGGAATTTCTGGCACCTTGAAGCGTAACCATTCAGGGGGTCACGGAAGAATGCGGGTTTCAGGCTCTGAAAATCCTGGATTGGTATGGTTTGAGCTGCTTCGGACTCCGATCGGAGGGCTGAAACCCTACTAACTTCGTAGACCCCTGAATAGTTACCTTGAAGCTAGGGCTAGGCAGTTGTTGATGCATAACCCCTAAACCCAAGATTACATTCAATAATGCAGTGAGAGCCTTTTCAGAGAGAACAATACTCAGCCCAACACTGGGCTTGGGGTCTTTGCTTACGTTATGCATAGATTTTTTAGAACTTTTGAACTACAAAGGACATCACGAATATAGTCTAAAGGTACTAGTCTTGTGTAGAGGGCTTTGAAAAAAGGTCAAAAATCAAAGTTAGGAATACTGGAGAGCCAGGATCAACGTCACCAGCTTCTGGCATCTTTTCACATACCGTAGATTGTGAACTATGGACTGGGCTTGCTTAGGGGTGGGCCTCTGGCCTGCCCTTCTCTGCAACAGTAAGGGAGTCAGCCCAAAAAATAAGGTGGGCAGTGCCCACCTTACTCAACACATCAAATGTTGTTGCAAAAAAGTGTTGTTGCAAAAAAGTCCGTTAGGGCGCTATTCCGCCACAGCCAGCACTTCTTCCTCTTCCAGAGCCTCAACCGCTTCAGGCTCCTCAGGCTCCACCGGAGCAGCAACCACTGCCGAAGCAGGAGTCGGCTTGGGCGTATCCTTCGGCGCTTCCAGTTGCTGTTGCTTCTGGCGCATTTGCTCCCGGTACTTCTCCGCCATTTCCTCCGCCTTGTCGTAGACCAGGTTGGGATTCTTGACCATATCGCCCGGTTCCGGCTCCAACTGCTTGGTAGACAGGGAAATCCGGCCCCGCTCTGCATCCAGGTCAATGATCATGACCTTCAGCTCATCGTTGACATTGAAGACGCTGTGGGGCGTTTCGATGTGGTCGTGGGAGATTTCGGAAATGTGGAGCAGGCCGCTGACCCCGCCGATGTCGATAAAGGCACCGTAGGGCTTGATGCCGCGCACCGTTCCGATCACAACTTCGCCCACTTCCAGGCGGTTCATCTTCCGTTCCACCAAGGCGCGGCGATGGCTCAGGACCAGACGGTTGCGATCTTCGTCCACTTCCAAGAACTTGAGGGGCAGTTCTTCCGCAACCAGATCTTCCTTGGGCTTGCGGGTGCTGATGTGGGAGCCGGGGATAAAGCCCCGTAGACCTTCGATCCGCACCAGGGCACCACCTCGGTTGGTGGCAAAGACCGCCGATCGCACCGTGGCATCTTCCGCTTGCAACTGGCGCACCCGTTCCCAGGCCCGCATATATTCAATGCGGCGGATCGAAAGGGTGAGCTGGCCGTCTTCATTCTCGTCCGTCAGAATGAAAAATTCACGGGTCTCGTTGGGCTGGAGAACCTCATCGGGAGCGTCCACCCGGTTGATGGACATCTCTTGGATGGGGATATAGGCAGCAGTCTTTGCACCAATGTCAATCAGGGCACCGCGCGGCTCTATGCTGAACACTGTCCCAGCGACGATATCACCGGGGCTGAAGTGATAATCGTACTGATCTAAAAGGGCGGCAAAATCTTCGTGAGTAAAACCAATATCAACAGTATTTAATTCCTGATTGACCATGCTAAGTGTATTCCTGGTGAGATCTCCACGGTGAGGGACTACGGGGACAGGGGAAGGGATGTTTTCCGACGATGAGGCGACTCAGGTAGTGCAGGACTAGTGAGGAACGCCAGGGTAACGAGGGCGAGGGCGAACGGATTGAACTGATGGAAGTCGTTCTGGGCCGTAACCTAGACCAACCATGCAAAAGCCACTGATCTCGCCCGAAACCAGTGCCCTTGGCTGTGAACCCATTCAGACCATCGTAAATCAAAACGGAGGTGAATTGCCGAGCAGTGCAGCTTTACAGACTGAAAAGCGAGATTCGGCTCATCCTAGCTGCCCCTGATTTGAGGTCATTGGTGGCTACAGCAGTTCATAATCCCTAACATCCGGGGAAACCTGTAATGGGCGAGCGAAGTCCCGAACCGCTTCTAAAGGGCCTCTTATTTTAACATATCTAAAGAAGGTGTAACGCAGATGGGGAAAATTCTCTGCGGCGATCGGCCTTGCCACGATCGAGGCCCTGGGTTGGGCCATGGGGTTCTGGGGAAAAAGTCCGCCGCCAAGTCATCAGTCAGACCCCATCAAACGGTAGACTCAGGGAGACTTGAAAATCTTAAGTTCTCTTTAAAAGTTCTGGGGAACCCCCAGTCATGGGGCTGTACCCAAGCCTTAGGATGCCCGTCGTACTTTGAATTTACCGGAATGAATATTCATACGATCGCGACCCAACCCTTCTCAGATCAGAAGCCTGGAACCTCGGGCCTCCGCAAAAAAGTCCCCGTTTTTCAGCAGCGCCATTATCTAGAGAACTTTGTTCAGTCCATTTTTAATAGCTTAGAGAATTTTGCAGGCCAAACCTTGGTGGTGGGGGGCGATGGGCGCTTCTATAACCGACAGGCCATTCAAATTATCCTGAAAATGGCAGCGGCGAATGGCTTTGGTCGGGTTTTGGTGGGCCAGGGCGGGATTCTGTCTACCCCTGCGGCCTCCTGTGTCATTCGCAAAAACCAAGCCTTTGGGGGCATTATTCTGTCGGCGAGCCATAACCCTGGTGGGCCGGAGGAAGATTTTGGCATTAAGTACAACACGGGCAATGGTGGACCGGCCCCGGAAAAGGTGACCGATGCGATTTTTGAGGCGAGCAAGACGATCGAAGCCTACCGCATTCTTGAAGCGCCTGATTTGGATCTGGATACCCTCGGCACGAGCCAACTGGAGGGGATGACGGTCGAGGTGATCGACTGTGTGGCGGACTATGCCGAGTTAATGCAGTCTTTGTTTGATTTTGACAAAATTCGCCAACTCCTGAGCAACGGCAGCTTCCGTATGGTGATGGACTCCCTCCATGCGGTGACTGGACCCTATGCCAAGGCGATTTTTGAGGGCCATTTGGGGGCGGCTCCCGGTACGGTCCAAAATGGCGAACCGCTGGAGGATTTTGGCGGGGGGCACCCGGATCCCAACTTGGTCTATGCCCATGATTTGGTGGAGGTGCTGTTTGGGGAGGATGCGCCGGATTTTGGGGCGGCTTCCGATGGCGATGGCGATCGCAATATGATCCTAGGCCGCAATTTCTTTGTGACTCCCAGCGATAGCTTGGCGATTTTGGCGGCTAATGCCACTTTGGCTCCGGGCTACAAAACTGGCATTGCGGGGGTGGCCCGATCGATGCCCACGAGTGCGGCTGCCGATCGGGTTGCGGCCAAGCTGGGCATTGACTGCTACGAAACCCCCACGGGCTGGAAATTCTTCGGAAATCTCATGGATGCGGGCCGAGTCACCCTCTGCGGTGAAGAAAGCTTCGGTACCGGCTCCGACCATGTGCGGGAGAAGGATGGCCTTTGGGCGGTGCTGTTCTGGTTGAATATCTTGGCGGAACGGAAGCAGTCCGTGGAGGAGATTGTCACAGAGCACTGGCGCACCTATGGCCGTAACTACTATTCGCGCCATGACTATGAGGCCGTCGAGAGCGATCGGGCCAATACCCTAATGGACCAACTCCAAGGCAAGCTGCCCACCCTGGCGGGCCAGCGTTTGGGGTCTTATACCGTGGATAAGGCTGATAATTTCAGCTATACGGACCCGGTGGACGGCAGCATCAGCAATAACCAAGGGGTTCGGATTATTTTCACCGATGGCTCTCGGATTATTTTCCGGCTGTCGGGGACGGGCACCGAGGGGGCAACGTTGCGGCTGTATCTGGAGAGCTATGAGCCGGATCCGGCAAAGCAGGGCTTGGATCCCCAGGAGGCGTTGGCGGAGTTAATTACGATCGCCGATGAGTTGGCCCAAATCAAAACCCTCACAGGCCGCGACCAACCCACCGTCATTACCTAATCCCCCAATCCCCATAACGATCGCCGATTTGCAACCAGCGTTTCTAGCCCCACCCTGGGATCGCCGATTTGCAACCAGCGTTTCTAGCCCCCCACCCTGGGATCGCCGATTTGCAATCGGCGTTTTTAGTTTCCTGCGATCGATCGGAAATCGTCTCGAAAAGAGGGCGGGTTTAGTCAATTTAAGGGTGGGTAGCCGAAATTCCCAGATAAACCTGCCCCTACATTAGTTTTATGGGATCGCCGATTTGCAATCGGCGTTTTTAGTTTCCTGCGATCGATCGGGAATGCCCTCGAAAAGAGGTCGGGTTGAGCAGATTTAGGGATGGGTAGCCTAGATTGTGCGAGAAACCCAGCCCTTGCTGGGGTGGGGATATGTTTTGTGCCTGAGATCGATCGGCCCGGTAAACCCCCGCGATCGCAGTTCCCGATCGGGCTGCGGCAAGTCGAGGCAGAATGATCTACTGTGGAGAAGACTTTGGGAAAAAGCAGAGAGGGTCTATACCCATGATTGCTGAGCTAATTGTTGAGACACCCCTGGAGGTTCCCCCCATTAGCTGGGACATCCTCCCCGATGACTATCCTATTCCTGATGATCCTGTGGATAACCGCACCCAACCCCTGTTAGCGGCAGCTTTGACCGATAGTCTGAGCGCCGCCGATCACCTCCCGCCCCAGAGCATTACCTTCACCAACTATCCCATTTGTGCCACGCTCCAGGGCCGCATTGTCTTGAAAGCCCCGGACTGGGGCTATGTTCCCCAGGTTACGGTCCCCAAGGCGGAGGTGAACCGCAGTTACACCCCCTACCGCCAAGGCAGTACCCTGGCGATCGCCCTCGAATTCCTCTCCCACAAAGATGGGGGCGAATATTCGACCAAGCCCACCTACCCACCGGGGAAATGGTTCTTTTACGAGCAGGTTCTGAAGGTGCCCTACTATGGCATTTTTGAACCTGAGGCGGGAACATTGGAGCTGTATCGCCTAGACGAGGCCGATCGCTACCAAATACACAGCCCTAGCCCTGACGATCGCTATTGGATCGAAGCCCTGGATCTGTACCTTGGGGTTTGGCAAGGAGACTGGGAGGGCCGATCGGGCTACTGGCTGCGCTGGTGGGACAGTGCGGGCAATCTCCTGCTCTGGAGTTCGGAACAAGCAGCCCAAGAACGCCAGCGGGCCGATTTAGCCCAGCAACAGGCCGACCAGGAACGCCAGCGGGCCGAACAGGCTCAGCAACAGGCTGAACAGGCTCAGCAACAGGCTGAACAGGAACGCCAGCGGGCCGATCGTCTCTTGGCCCAACTCCGCGCTGCGGGCCTAGAGCCAGACCTGGACCCATCCGACGAAGAAAACTAACCTAGGGGCGGGTTTCTCCAGAAATTTCGGCCACCAACCCCTAAATCTGCTAAACCCGCCCTCTTTTTGAGAGTCTCCTCGATCGCAAAAAACCAAAAACGCCGATTACAAATCGGCGATCCCAGGGGAGGAGTTAGAAACGCCGATTACAAATCGGCGATCCTAGGAGAGGGGCTAGAAATTTCTTCCTTGAAACCGGCTTTCTTCTCCAACGAAGAAAACTAATGAGGAGCGGTTTTATCCCGAAATCTCGGCCACCTACCCCCAGATCCACCAAACCCGCCCTCTTCTTTAGCGACAGGCTACTAAACTACAGACCGCTAAGAGTCTGGGCAAAAAGAGCCGCAAAATCGCGAGTGACTACGCCTGTGGGGTCATCAGCCGGTTTAGAAATCAGATCAAAGCCTTTATTGGCCGCCTCAGGACAGAGCAACGCCTGCACCGCCACTTCTGCCACATCGGCACGGGGCAACGCGGGCGGCACCCCATTGGGCGTTTCGCTCAGCAGGTGGTCATCCTTCCCGACCAACAGTTCCCGCTCCCCACCGGGCTGATCCAAAAGGCCACCGGGGTGAATGATCGTATAAGTTAGCCCGGAGTCCAGCAGATATTGCTCCGCTTTGCGCTTCCAAACCAAGACATTGCCGTTGCCCAAGCGGTTGAGGGGATGGTCTGGCTGGGTGCCCCCCATGGAGCTAACCAAGACGATGTGGCTCACTCCAGCAGCCTTAGCGGCCTCAATTTGGTTTACTTGCCCTTCATAGTCAATATTTTCCGGCATTTCTCCGGCAGGAAAGCCAAATTCCGGGCGTTGACCGGCTTGGGGCGGCCCTTTAGGTTGGGGCGTGGAGCTAGTGAGGATGATGAGGGCGTGGCAGCCTGCGAGGGCAAGATCGAGGCTAGCCCGATCGCGCACGTCCCCAAAGAAAAAGCCATCGGTGGAACCAAAGAGTTCCTCCACCT
>JBMTWK010000096.1:0-8778 GCA_049452395.1 Prochlorothrix sp.
TTATAAATCGCAAACGTTGGTTTTGGTTGATATTGTGCCTTTGTGCTATGGGAGCCGAAACGTTAACGGGGAAAGATGAAATGTAAAGTCCCAAATGTGAAATCTAAAGGGTTGTCTCGCATGGGTGGTTTTGGACTAGAGTGAGCATCTCACTAACCTTGGCAGACACCGACCCTAAAAAAGAGGGGGGAGTTGATGGGATGCATTCCACCTTGGAAGAATCTTGGTCGGGGTCGTGCCCCCGTGGCTCCCCTCTTTGGCCCAAAACCAGGGCAACCACGGGGGGATTGCCCCTACCCAATCGGTTCAATCGCTAAAGTGGGATGCTCCCAGTTGATGCCCATTGGCGGTCTGCCCTGCTGGGTTCTGTCTTAAGAAGTTGCTTATCTTTGAGTTGTTTATCTTTTAGTTGCTTGTTTATAGTTGCTTGGGTTTAGTGTGCCGGAGGGGGTGGGAAAATGGCTACAGAAAGAGTACGGAACTAAGCGTTAATTTCTAGTCTGGAAAAACACGGTCCTTTTGCTCTGTTCTCGCTCCTTGCCCTCAGGGTTTACCGCACTGCCCTGATCCTTAAATCCTCGTACTTCTGCGGACCTACGCCCTGCCTGGACTTACCCCATGTCAATATTTACACGCACTTTACTTCCCCGCCTCGCCCTTGGCTTGACCTCCTCCTTAACCCCCTGGCTCCCGCCACGCCGATCGGCATGGGCACGATCAAGACGGCACTGGCTCACGGTCCTGGGACTGGGGTTGCTGTTGGGCTTGGCGACCTTGCTCCAGGGCTGTGGTGCGGCGGCAGAGGCTCCCCGATCGGCCCTGCCTCCCAATACCCACCTCGTTCGCCATGCCCTGGGCGAAACCGCAGTCCCCAAAGCCCCCCAGCGCATCATCACCCTGGGGAACCTCCCCTCAGAAGCGGCCCTGGTTTTGGGCTTGACCCCCCTCGGAGCCGCCCCCGATAGTTTTGCGGGTAATCCCGGTCAATTTCCCCGTTATTTCCCATTAGAAGCCACTGGGGCGATGACCTATCTCGGTGACGAAGAGCAGCCCAGCCTAGAGCGCATTGTCAGCCTCCAGCCCGATTTAATTTTGGGGTTATATCCCGTCCATGGCAGTCTCTATGCCCAGTTGTCCCAAATTGCCCCGACGGTGCTGTATCCGGTTTTTGATGGCAAGGTTTTTGCCCCGTGGCAGGATGCTTTGGTGGCCTATGGGGAAGCACTGGATCGATCGGAGGCGGTTGCCCAGGTTTTAGGGGATTACAACGCCCAGATGATGCAACTGCGCCAGCAACTTCCCCAGGCAGCGGCGGACTATGAAGTTTCAGTGTTGCGGTTTATGCCGGGGCAGTTACGTCTGTATTTAGGGGGATCCTTTGCGGGGCAGGTGTTGGCGGATGTTGGGTTTTCGCGACCGCCGGGACAGGCTGAGGAAACGTTTTTTGAGCGGATTTCCTTAGAACGGCTGGGGGAGGCGGATGGGGATGTGTTGGTGGTGCTTCAGAGCGATCCCCAGGGCACGTTATTTGAGGACTTTAGCAGATCGCCGCTGTGGCAAAGTTTGCGGGCGGTGCAGGCCGATCGGGTCTATTTTGTGGATTATGATGCTTGGCTCAGTGAGGGACCGATCGCAGCGCAACGCATTTTGAAAGATCTCCTTACGATCTTTAGTACTTCCCAGGAGTTAACACCCCGCACTTCTTTACAAAGTTTCTCAGGATTTTAACAGGATCGATCGGGGGTAAATAAGTGTAAATACCCAATCGGCGGGGCGGCGTAGGGTCCAATTTGTCAGTAAGGCTTCAGGGAAACCGAGGGTCGATCGGGGCCGTCTAGGGGGAAAATCCCTTCAAATCAGCCACTTGAGCGGGATTGCAAGGAAAGACTTTTGGCAAAAACTGAGGCGGAGTGTTTGAATTTTTGTAAGCTAAGATACAGTAAATCTGTGTCGTTCTCGCTAAGAATTTCAATATCATAAAGTTACGTAAAAACATAATTTCTTACTAAAGACCTAAGATTTCTAAAGTAGAATTCGTTTTGGCTGAATTCCTTTTATTGTAGGAGTAGAGTTTTGGTAGGGGTTGGGTCGGGATCGTTTAGAGATGACCCCGGTTAAAGACTGCTTCCGGGTTTAGATCCTACCCCAGCCTTTTTGTCCAAACGCCTCTCTTCAAACAACAGCCCTAGTCGTTTTGGTCTCTCATTTGTGACGATAGTGATCCCCTTGGAGATCTGAAGACCCCTAACCCCTCATCCCCTTTGACGGTGCTCTCGGACCGAGCTAGGGGAGCCAAGGGAAGTTAAAAAAATTCAGATTTTACGGAGGATGATTGCACCGAGGATGATTCTATTTGGATTTTGGGTTCCTCTTGCTGCTCTTGGAAGCCCCTATGCTTAACCCCGACCTTCAGCCCCGTGTTTGGATTTCCCTGCTGCTGTCAGCGCTTTTCAGCTTCTTGACTCCGGTCCTGTTGCTGGGTGGCCTCTGGTTTGGTCTGTACAGCTTTGGGCAACTGATTCCTCCCCTTGCCGCGTTCACCGGTCCCGCCCTCGACCAATTGCAAGGCTTTTTAGCTGTCTTTGGCAGTGGAGAGAGCTGGCAGGGCATCCTAGTTTTGGGAGCGGTGGGGGCAACGGTGGGCATTCTGTTTGATACCTATGCGTTGTCTTTTTCCCGATCGCCCCGTTAGCCCGCTGGGATGGGGAATATTTGTGGTTAAGAAATGGCGTACATATGGGGTGATGGGGTGGTTAGTCTGGGGCTTTACCCTGGGCTTTACCCTGGTGATGTTGGGGAGTCGCAGCCTCGATCGGGTTTGGGCGATGCCCCTGCCGTCTTCGCGCCCCGCCGCTGCAATTCAGCCCTACCTCGATCGGGTGGCGGCCAATATTACGGAATTTCGGCTGGACAATGGCCTCAAGTTTATTGTCCTGGAACGGCATCAAGCGCCCGTGGTGTCCTTTATGACCTATGCCGATGTGGGGGCCGTGGATGAGCCGGAGGGCAAAACCGGGGTGGCCCATTTTCTGGAGCATTTGGCCTTTAAGGGCACCTCGCGCATTGGGACGCGGGATTTTGACCAGGAGCGGCAGATTTTGGACGATCTCGATCGGGCCTTTGCCCAACTGCAAGGGGCGCGGCAAGATTCCAACAGTTCCCCGGAGCTTCTCGATCGCCTAGAGCAGCGCTTCCAGGATTTACGGAGCCAAGCGGCGACCTGGGTGGAGCAGAACGAACTGAGCCAGATTATTGAACGGGCCGGAGGCGTGGGACTGAATGCCACGACCTCCACCGATGCCACCCGCTATTTTTACAGCCTGCCAGCCAATAAGCTGGAACTCTGGATGTCCTTGGAGTCGGAGCGGTTTTTAGATCCGGTTTTTCGGGAGTTTTACGAAGAAAAGGATGTCATTCTCGAAGAACGGCGCTTACGGCTGGATAACAATCCGGTGAATCAGTTATTGGATGCGGTGCAGGGGGAGGCGTTTCGGGTTCACCCCTACGGTCGTCCGGTGATTGGTGAAGTGGCGGATATTGCTGGCCTCAGTCGGGGCGATGTGCAGGAATTTTTTAGCAGCCACTACCACCCCGATAAGCTGACCTTTGCGGTGGTGGGGGATGTGGATGCGGCGCAGGTGCAGCAGTTGGCCCAGCGCTACTTTGGCCGCTTTCCCGCTGTGGGTGCCCGCGCTGAAGCGCCCATTCCCACGGAACCGCCCCAAACGGAGCCGCGCTTGGTTACCCTCCAGCGCCCCACCCAGCCCTGGCTGATCGTCGCCTATCCTATGCCCGCGATCGAAGATCCCGACCACATCACCACCCAAATCCTGGAACAAATCCTCAGCAGTGGCCGCACTTCTCGCCTCTACCGCGCCCTGGTTGAAGAGCAGCAGGTGGCCCTCGCAGCCCAAGGCATGGGCGGCTACCCCAACGATAAATATCCCAGCTTGATGCTGTTCTATGCCCTCACGGCACCGGGTCACACCTTGGACGAAGTGGAAACCGCCCTAGGGCAAGAGTTGCAGCGGTTGCAGCAGGAGCCAGTGAGCGCGGCGGAACTCGATCGGGTTAAAACCCAAGTGCGGGCCGGATTGCTGCGATCGTTGGACTCTAACCGGGGTTTGGCTTCGACTTTGGTGGAATATGAGGTCAAAACCGGCTCTTGGCGCAATTTCTTTACGGTCCTCGATCGGGTCAACCAAATTACCGCCGCTGATCTGCAACGGGTTGCCCAGAATCTCTTCCAGCCCCAACGGCGCACGGTAGGCCGCTTGGTCACTGGTCCCGCTGAGGAATGACGGAGCCAGCAATGGGATCTGGTGCGGTTGCGGCGCTGGTGCTAGCGGGGGGCCAAAGTCGCCGAATGGGCCAGGATAAAGCCCTGCTGTCCCATCGGGGGGTGCCGCTGTTGCGCTATCTCGTGGAGGTGGCCCAGGGTTGCTGTGATCCGGTGGCGGTGGTTACGCCTTGGGTCGATCGCTATCGATCGATCCTGCCCGCCGATTGTTGGCTCATTCCTGAAACTCCGGCTCCTTGGGCCGATGATCAATCTTCATCGGGGCCGCTGTGGGGCTTGTCTCAGGGTTTGGCGGCGTTAGACCCTCACCCCCCGGCCCCCTCTCCCAGGGTGGGCGAGGGGGGGCAAGACTGGGTTTTGGTGTTGGCCTGTGATTTGCCGTGTTTGACGGTTGAGGTTCTGCGGGATGGGTTGGGCCAACTGGGGACGGTTCCGCCGGGGACGTTGGCTGTGTTGCCCCAAAACCCGAAGGGCTGGGATCCCCTGTGTGGGTTTTACCATCGGGACTGTGGGCCGCTGTTGGCTGCTTTTTTGGGGGAAGGGGGGCGGGATCGATCGGGGGATGGATGGGGAGATCGATCGTTGCAGGGCTGGTTACGGCAAGGGTCGATCGCGCCTCGCCTTGTGCCGTTCACCGTGGCCGATCGTCAAGTCCTTTTAAACTGCAACACCCCCGCCGATTGGCAAGGGGTGCAGGTGCATCCCACTTTGGAAGAATTTCGGTAGGGGTCGTGCCCCCGTGCCGACCCTGTTTGGCCCAAAGACGGGTCAACCACGGGGGGTTTGCCCCTACCCTGTTCTTTCTAAAGACGGGGCAACCACGGGGGGATTGCCCCTACCCTGTTCGGCCCAAACCTAGGGCAACCACGGGGGAATTGCCCGGACCGCATGGGTTCTTGTCAAAACCAGGGCAACCACGGGGGGATTGCCCCTACCCTGTTCTTTCTAAAGAGGGGGCAACCACGGGGGGATTGCCCCTACCGAGTGGGTTCGTTATTCAGCGGCGGGGGCTTCTACTGGAGTTTCTGCGGGGGTTTCCAGGGGAGCCGACTCACTGGGGGCGCTGAGGTCGCTGGGGAGTTCTGGGGGTGCGCCGAGATCTTCGATCGGGGGGGCCGGGGGCACTGCATCTGCCCCACCGCCAAAGGCCGACAGCCAACCCGCACTCAAGACCACCGTCAGGCTAATAAAGATTACAAAAAGCATCCAAGTAATGCGGTTCAGGGTTTGTTCCGCGCTTTTGGTGCTGGTGAAAAGCTGGGCTTGGCCGCCAATTCCCCCCAGTCCATCTCCCTTAGGGCTGTGGAGGAGCACAAAGACAATCAGTCCTGCGGCAGATACGGACCAGATAATTTGAACGAGATCGGTGATGGTCATGGAATGGCCTAGGGTGTGCGGTCAAATCAGTCGATATAGGATCATAGCTCAAATCCTGACCTAACGGGTGCCTAGGGTTTGGACGATCGCCGAGAGGGGAAGGGCCGCCGGAAAGGCACCGGATTCGCGGGCGTATTCCAGTTCGGTGGGGCTGACGGGAACCATGAGGCGCTGGGCCACGATCGCCAAAATATGGCCCCGATCGAGCATCCCCACCACCTCGCCCGTGGGGGCAACGACGGGCAGCGATCGCAACCGCGACTGATCCAGCAGAGCCAAGGCATCGCCGAGGGAGAGGGTTTCCTGGAGGGCGGTTTCTGTGGGGGCGATCGACTCCCCCGGTAAGGTCAGTAAGCGGGCCACCGTTGCCCCGGCCTTGTACCAAAAATCCGCCGGAGCCATGGCATCGATCACCTGAAGTTCTGCCAAGGCGGTTTGGATGGCGGTCACCGAGCTGTAGCGATCGGCACTGCGCCAAATAAAGCCCCCAATTAGCGCTAGCCAAATCCCTCCGGCATCGCCGCTGCCCAGCACTAACAGCAGCCCTAGGCCAATGCCCAAGCTGCCCAAAATCTTGCCACTGGTGGCGGCCCAGCGGTTGCCCCGCAGCCGATCGCCCGTTGCCTTCCAAATCCCTGCCCGGAGCACCTGCCCGCCATCGAGGGGCAAGCCCGGAATCAGGTTAAACAGCGTCAGGGCGAGGTTAATGCGGGTGAGGTTGGCGGCGATCGTGGCGGCAAGGCTATCGGGCGGCAGCAGTAGCCCCAGGCTTGCAAAGCCCAAAAACAGGACAAAACTAACCGCTGGACCGGCGATCGCCACCTGAAACAGCCCCTCTGGGGTTTTGGACTCTTGCTCGATCGCCGCCACTCCCCCAAAGAAAAACAGCGTGATGGAGTTCACCGTAATGCCCTGGGACTGGGCAACGACGCTGTGGCCCAATTCATGGAGCAGCACCGAGCTAAACAGCAGCAGGGCCAGGGTTAACCCGGCTACGGTGCCCAAAATAAGGCCGTAGCGGGGGGCAAAGGCGATGGCATCACTGGCGGTAATCAGGGCAACGATATAGAGCCAGGAGGGATCGATCCGGAGGGGAATATTGCGAAGGGTGCCGAAGCGCCAACCAGATTGCATAGGATTGGGGAGAACGAGAGGATATTAGGCAGAAGGGGCCGAAGAGGGCGTGGGTTCGGGGCTGGGGGCGATCGGCTCCGGTTGTTCCTGAACCCGTTGCATGGCGATCGCTGCCGCCAGCAAAAATGCCCCGCCCAAGACCACCGCCGCCAACCGACTCCCCCCCAGCCAATGGCTGACAATCCAGCCCAGACCCAGGGAAGCCAGCACCTCTGGCACCACAATAAAAAAGTTAAATAGCCCCATAAAAATGCCGGTGCGGTTGGGGGGCAGGGCACCCACCAAAATCGCGTAGGGCATCGACAGCATACTGGACCAGGCCATGCCAATGCCGACCATGGACAGCAAGGCCCACTGGGGACTGGGCACCAAGGCTAGGGAGGCGAGGCCCGCCGCCCCGGCGAGGAGACAGAGGGTGTGGGTAAACTTGCGGCTGGTGCGATAGGCCAGACGGGGCAGGACAAAGGCCACCAGCAGACAAACCACGTTGTAGAAGGCGATGCAAACCCCGGCCCATTCAATGCCCGCATCGTAGAGGGGGCTAGATTGGTTGGGTGCCCCAAAGAGATCCCGCGCCATGGCCGGGGGGAAGTAGAGGAACATACAAAACAGGCCCAACCAACTGAGGCATTGGACCCAGGCCAGTTGTTTCATCACCCTGGGCATGGATCCCCAAGCGCCGCTAATGTCTTGGACGATCGTGCCCGCCTGGGCTAGGGGGCTATGGCTCCGCGCTGTCCGTTCAGCCTGGAAGGCTTCCCAATCCTCTGGGGGATATTCTTCCGTGGAAAAAACAGTCCAGGCTACGGCCCCAAAAAAGACGATCGCCCCAATATAAAAGGACCATTTCACCGCCGCTGGGATCGTTGCCGTGAGCGCTGCGGGGGTTTCCGCCGTCAGGCCCACAACATGGCTCAGTAACCAGGGCATGGCCGCCGCCGAAACCGACCCCAAACCAATAAACACACTCTGCAACGCAAATCCTTGGGTGCGCTGTTCCTCCGGCAGCAGATCCCCCACAAAGGCCCGGAACGGCTCCATGCTGACATTCACCGAGGAGTCCAAAATCCAGAGCAGGGCCGCTGCCATCCAGAGGGCTGAAACATTGGGCATGGCCAACAGGGCCAGGGAGGCAAAAATGGCTCCGCCCAAAAAGTAGGGACGACGACGGCCTAGGGGTCCCCAGGTGTTGTCGCTGAGGGTGCCGATAATGGGCTGGACCAATAGCCCCGTCATGGGCGCGGCTAGCCATAAAATCGGAACCTGATCGGCCTCGGCCCCTAAATATTCAAAAATTGCGCTCATATTGGCCATCTGGAGACCCCAGCCAAATTGGATCCCCAGAAAGCCAAAATTCATATTCCAGAGTTGCCAAAACTTAAGGGGCGGTTTTTCCATAAGGGATGTGGGATAAACAATCGATCGGGATCGGAATGGCCGGGACTGCCGCAGCATTGGGTGTATCCGACTTTCGCCTCTGGACAGCCGAGATAGCTATCCCACAACAACCTCTGGGGTGGGAGGAGCCTCACTGGCCCGTCCAAAGTGGGATCGACCCGCAGCATCCCCCTGTTGACAGCCTCTCGTCAATATCTTCCCAAACCCTAGCTTAGGCGGGTTTCGACATACTGGCCAATCACCTGGGTCACCCCGTGGCGCATGATCACGGTTTGGCGGGTGCGATAGTTTTGGCCAATGAGTTTGCACTCTTCGGAAAAGCTGGAGCCATCGTAGGCGGTTTCCGTGAGTAGGGTGTGGGCTTGGGGAAAGCTGTAGCGGGAGGTGATGGGGTCGGGGGTTGCAAAGCCACGATCGCGGTAAAGCCGATCGCCCAAAACCCCAAACAGGCTAGAACCCGTGGTGCCCCGGTGCGCATGGCGGGCCGATTGCGGGCCTGCGGGCTTCTGGATAATGGGCTGGGTTGCGGGGCTTGCGGAGGCCGGATTTGTGGGGGCTGGATTTGTGGG